>NZ_CAMPHH010000005.1 GCF_946885855.1 uncultured Actinotalea sp.
CCTCCCGGCATGGCACCCAGCCCCGACGACGTCGTCGCCTCCCTCGCCGAGCGCGCCGCGGCGCGCGACGAGATCCACGCCGCGACGGACCGCCGCGACCGCTTCGCGCTGCCGGACGGGGTCGTGTACCTCGACGGCAACTCGCTCGGCGCGCTCCAGCGGCACGTCCCGGCGGTCCTGGCCGACGTCGTCCGGCGGCAGTGGGGCGCGGACCTCATCACCTCCTGGAACGCGCACGGATGGTGGGACGCGCCGACCCGGGTCGGGGACCGGATCGCCTCCCTCGTCGGCGCCGCACCGGGCCAGGTCGTCGTCGGCGACTCCACGACGGTCGCGCTGCACCAGACGCTCGGCGCCGCGCTGCGCCTGCGCCCGGGACGCCGGGCCGTCGTGACCGACCCGGCGTCCTTCCCGACGGACCTCTACGTCGTCGCCGCCCTCGCCGCCGAGCACGGGCTCGAGGTCCTCCACGCCACGCCGACCGAGGTGCCGGCGCTCCTGGCGCAGCGCGGCGCGGACGTCGCGGCCGTCGTCCTGTCGCACGTCGACTTCCGGACCGGCGAGCTGTGGGACCTGCCCGGGATCACCCGTGCTGCGCACGACGCCGGGGCGCTGGCGCTGTGGGACCTCAGCCACACCGCCGGCGCCGTGCCCGTGGACCTGGACGCGCACGGCGTCGACCTTGCCGTCGGCTGCGGCTACAAGTACCTCTGCGGCGGACCCGGGGCGCCGGCCTTCACCTACGTCGCCCACCGCCACCAGGCCGACTTCCGCCCGCCGGTCCAGGGGTGGAACGGCCACGCGGAGCCGTTCGCGATGGCGGGCGAGCACCGCTTCGCCGACGGCATCGCGCGCGCCCGGATCGGCACGCCCCCGATGCTCTCGCTGCTCGCCCTCGACGCCGCGCTCGACCTCTTCGACGGCCTCGCGATCGAGGACGTGCGAGCCCGCTCCCTCTCGCTCACCGGCTTCCTCGCCGAGGCCCTCGCGGCGCTCGTCCCGGAGGTGGAGCCGGTGACCCCCGTCGACGACGCCCGGCGCGGCTCGCACGTGTCCGTCGCCCACCCGGACGCCTACGGGGTGGTGCAGGCGCTCATCGCACGCGGCGTCGTCGGCGACTTCCGCGAGCCGGGGCTGGCCCGGTTCGGGGTCGCCGCGCCGTACCTGACCCATGCCGAGATGCTCCGCGCCGCACTCGAGCTGCGGGCCGTCCTCGACCGCGGGGAGCAGCACCAGCACCGCGTGCGGGCGGCCGTCACCTGAGCCGGGCCCGAGCCGGATCGCGAGGCCGAGGCCCCGGCGCGGCCACGCCACGCCCGCCGGCGCGTGACCTCAGGCCTGGTCGGGCAGGACGCGGGTGACCCCGTCCCAGCCGCCGAGCAGGGGCCGCACCACCGAGACCAGGGGAGCCGGGAAGACCTCCTCCTCGACGCGCTCGAGCTCGTCGAGGTGCCACCAGCGGACCTCGTCCATGAACGCGCGCTCGACGTCCGTCCACCCGGAGGTCGTCACCGCGTCCGGCTCGTGGATCCGGGCGAGGAAGAACTCCTCGTCCTGCCGCACCGTCCGCCGCGAGAAGTCGAAGACGGCGCTGCGCCGCAGCACCGGGCCGACGAGCTCGTCCACCGGGACCCGCAGGCCCGTCTCCTCGAAGAGCTCCCGGACGGCCGCGTCGTGCGCCGTCTCCCCCTGGTCGATCCCGCCACCGACGGTGAACCACCACGTCCGCTCGGGCCGGTCGACGTCGTGACCCCGGACGAGGAGCAGACGGTCGCTCTCGTCCAGCAGGAGGACGCGCGCACCCCGGCGGAACGGCACGCCGTCCTCGCCGACGACCCAGTCCGGGCCCAGCTGCGTCGGCAGGTCCGGCGAGCCGACGTCGTCCGCCGGCGTCACCGCGCGCACCTGGGCAGCGCCCCCGGCACCCCGTGCACCACCACCCTCAGCGGGCTCACCACCCGCGCTCGGCGAGGCGGTGGGGCTGGGGCACCTCCTCGACGTTGATGCCGACCATGGCCTCGCCGAGGCCGCGGGACACCTTCGCGATGACGTCCGGGTCGTCGTAGAAGGTCGTCGCCTTGACGATCGCGGCGGCGCGCTCGGCCGGGTTGCCGGACTTGAAGATGCCCGAGCCGACGAAGACGCCCTCGGCGCCGAGCTGCATCATCATCGCGGCGTCGGCCGGTGTCGCGATGCCGCCCGCCGTGAAGAGCACCACGGGCAGCTTCCCGGTCGCTGCGACCTCCTTGACCAGGTCGTACGGCGCCTGGAGCTCCTTGGCCGCCACGAAGAGCTCGTCCTCGGGCAGCGCCGTCAGGGCCTTGATCTGCTGGCGCAGGGTGCGCATGTGGGTCGTCGCGTTCGAGACGTCGCCCGTGCCCGCCTCACCCTTGGAGCGGATCATGGCCGCACCCTCGGTGATCCGGCGCAGCGCCTCGCCGAGGTTGGTCGCGCCGCAGACGAAGGGCACGGTGAACTGCCACTTGTCGATGTGGTGCGTGTAGTCCGCCGGCGTGAGGACCTCGGACTCGTCGACGTAGTCGACCCCGAGGGACTGCAGGACCTGCGCCTCGACGAAGTGCCCGATCCGGGCCTTCGCCATCACCGGGATCGACACGGCTTCGATGATCTGGTCGATGAGGTCCGGGTCGCTCATGCGGGCGACGCCGCCCTGGGCGCGGATGTCCGCGGGCACCCGCTCCAGCGCCATGACCGCGACGGCGCCGGCGTCCTCGGCGATGCGCGCCTGCTCCGCGGTGACCACGTCCATGATCACCCCGCCCTTGAGCATCTCGGCCATGCCGCGCTTGACCCGGGCGGTGCCGATGACGTTCTGGCTGCTCTCGGTGTTCTCGGTGGACACGTCGTCCTCACTCGTCGCGTGCGCGCTCGGCGCAGGAGGTGGTCGCCGCGACGTCCGCGGCGCGGTCGATTCTAGACGGCGAGCCTGCGCCGCAGGTCCTGCCGCAGCAGGTCGAGCTCAGCCAGGAGCGCCGCCTCGTCCGCGCGTCCCGCCCACCACCGGGCGCGGTCCGTCATGACCCGGTGCCGGTGGTGAGCGAGGCGCGACGCCGTCGTCTGGAAGGACCGCATGGCCCCCTCCGCCGCACGACCACCCCGCGACCGGGCCCAGCGCCGCGAGGCCCGCCGGGCACCGAGCGAGCTGAGCATCCGCAGCTCCTGGGGGGCGAGCCAGCCCGCGGCCGCGTACTCCGTGAGCCGTTCCCGGACGAGGCGCGCCTCCCGGGCCCGCAGCCATGCGACCAGGCCGACGACGCCGAGGAAGAGCGGGACCTGGACGGTGACGTAGATCGCCAGGAACGAGGAGTCCGTGCCGAGGGTCGCCGCCCCGTTCCACAGGGCGTGGAGCCCGACGGCGACGACGAGACCGCCCACGAAGGCCCCGACCCAGGCCCCGGTCGACCGCCGGGACGCCCACCCCAGCGCGAGGCCGACGGCTCCGGTGAAGAGCACGTGGGCGAAGGGTGACATCACCGCGCGCAGGACGAAGACGACCGCGACGGCCTCCCCGCCGTCCGCGCCCACGGCGGACTCGCTCACGGCCTGGCCGAAGTAGAGGATGTTCTCGACGAACGCGAAGCCGGCCGCCACCGTGGCCGCGTAGACGAGACCGTCGACGGGGCCGTCGAACCAGCGCCGCCACACGAGGAACAGGAGCAGGACGCCCAGCGCCTTGATGCCCTCCTCCACCACGGGCGCGACGAAGGTCGCGGTCAGGGCACCGGCCCGCAGGTCGTCGAGGCCGACCAGGAGGAGCGCCGTCTGCGCGCTGGAGTTGAGGACCAGCGCCACGAGGACAGAGACGGACGCGCCCCACCCGAAGGCGACCGCGAGGGCGGACCAGGGCTCCGGCTCCCAGCGGTCGACCCACAGGACCGTGCCCAGCACCGCCGCGAGCGGCACGAGCGCGAGGACCGTGGCGACCGGGAAGGCTGGCGGTCCCACCATGAAGCCGACCACCCCGACCGCGACGAGGGTCAGGACGCCCAGCACGACGGCGGTGAGGAGCGTCCCCGCACCGGGACGCACGCGACGGGGCGCCGGAGCCGCGGGCAGCCACGACCCGGACGGGAGCGGCGCGCTCATCCCACGTGCCCCGGCCGGGACAGGCCGTCGGGCCACCCGTCGTCGATCTCGACGGTCCGCGGCATCGCGGCGCGCCCGTGGAGCCGCAGGATCCGGACGAGCAGCTTGCGGCGCACCCGGTGCGTCTGGGCGACCGCCTCGTTGTGGAACCGGCGCGCCATCTGCACGCGGTACCAGGAGGCGGCGAGGGAGGTGAGCAGCTCCCCGGCGAGCACGTCGCCCTCGAGGGCGCGGACCTCCTCGCCGTCGGCCAGCGCGGTGCGCAGCGTCAGGGACAGGTCGCTCTCGGCGACCTCACGCTCCTGCGCCCCGGGCAGTCGCACGCACGGGTCCCCGGCCGGGTGCCGCGCGTCACCGGCGAGGTCGCCGTCGCCCCGTCCGCCGACGGTCAGCGCCGACCACGCGGCGTCCGCGACGAGGACGCTGCTCGCCGGGTCGAGCACACCGGCCGCCGCGAGCTCCGCTGCCGCCGACGCCCGGCGCACGAGCTGGTGGTCCAGCGCCTGCCGCGACGTGGCGACCTTGCGGTGCAGCCGGTCGAGCCGGTTCGCCGCGAGCCAGACGAGCCAGACCAGGAGCAGCAGCGCCGCGACCACGACGACGGCGGTCTCCGACCAGGTCATCGCTCACCCCGCAGGCCGGCCCACCGGGTGCGACGGGAGCGCGGGTCCTCAGCGACCCGGACCCGCGGGCCGACGCCCGACAGGACCGTGTCGTACACCGTCAGGACCTGCTGCGTGACGGTCGACCAGTCGTAGCGGCGGACCACCTCGGAGCCCCGCTCGACGACGCGTCGCCGCAGGTCCGGGTCGTCCAGGACGCGCGACAGCGTGCGCGCGAGGTCCTCGCCGTCGCCGGTCCGGAACAGCACCCCGGCGTGGCCGTCGTCGAGGACACGACGGAAGGCGCCGAGGTCGCTCGCGACGACCGCCGTCCCCGCGCTCATCGCCTCCACGAGCACGATCCCGAAGCTCTCCCCGCCGGTCTGCGGTGCGACGTACACGTCGACCGAGCGCAGCAGGGCCGCCTTCTCCTCGTCCGTGATGCCGCCGAGGAACTCCACGGCGCCGGCGTGCTCCCCCAGGGTCTCGCGGGCCTCCGCCGCACCGGCGTCCCCGCGCCCCGCCACGAGGAAGCGAGCTCCAGGATGCGCGGCGAGGACGCGTGGGATCGCCGCCGCGAGCACCGGCAGACCCTTGCGGGGCTCGTCCAGGCGGCCGAGGAACGCGACGGTCGGCGCGTCCGGCGTCCCCGTCCAGCGCAGGTCGGGCTCGGCCGCCTCGAAGGGGTCGACGTAGACGCCGTTCGGGATGACGACGGCGTCGCCGCCGAGGTGCTCGACGAGCGTCCGGCGCGCGTCCTCGGAGACCGCGATCCGCGCGGAGATCTTCTCCAGGCTCGGCCGGACCACCGGGTACGCCATCTGCAGCGCGCGCGAGCGGATGAGCGCCGTGTGGAAGGTCGCGACGATCGGTCCCTCGGCGATCCACAGCGCGAGCATGCCCAGGCTCGGGGTCACCGGCTCGTGCAGGTGCAGCACGTCGAAGTCCCCGGCGGCGAGCCACCGGCGGACCCGGGCGGCGCTGAGAGGACCGAACGTCATCCGCGCGACCGCACCGTTGTAGCGGACCGGCACGGCGCGACCTGCGGCCGTCATCTGGGCGGGCACCGGGGTGTCGTCGTCGGCGGGAGCGAGGATGGAGACGGTGTGGCCGTGCGTCTCCAGGGCCTGAGCGAGGTCACGGACGTGGAACTGCACCCCGCCGGGCACGTCGAAGGAGTACGGGCACACGATCCCGATGCGCAGCGGTGACCCGATCACGCGTCGGCCCCCGTCCCGGCCTGCCCGGCCCGCCCGACGCGCCCGGTGGCGCGCGCCGGGTCCAGGTCGGCCACGAAGACACGCTGCAGCATGTGCCAGTGGGTGGGATCGGCGGCGATGTCCCCCGCGAGGACGCCCACCCACTGCTGGGTCACCGCGGCGACCTGCCCCGCGCGGTCCAGGCCCGCTGGCGCGGCCACCGGCGGGTGGAAGCGGACGACGATGCCCCACGGCGAGCCCGCGGCACGCCGTCGGGCGCCGCGCAGCCGCTCGTGCTGGACGGTGACAGGCAGCAGCGGAGCACCGGTGGTGACGGCCAGGGCCGCGGGACCGGCGGCCACCCGCGCGCGCTCGCCGAACAGCTCGACCTCCACGCCCCGGGCCGTGAGGTCGCGGTCGGCCAGCAGCGGGACGAGGACGCCGCCGGCGCGCACCGAGCGCACGAGCTCGCGGAACACCTCGCCCCCGTCGTCCAGGGGGAGGATCCGCAGGCCGATCCCCTCTCGGAGCCGGAGGAACTCCTCGAAGACCTCGGCGGGCTCGAGCCGCTCGGCGACCGTGAGCACCGGCGCGAGCGCACGGGTCGCCCACGCGCCGGCGAGGTCCCAGTTGCCCTGGTGCGACAGCGCGAGCACCACGCCGTCGCCCCGGGCGACGAGGGGTCCGACGACGTCCAGCCCCTCGACGCGCACGCGCGCCTCGACCTGCTCCCCGGACAGCCGGCTCAGCGTGAACGCCTCGCCGTAGTACCGCAGGTACGTCCGCATCCCGGCGCGGCTGAGCCGGCGCAGCTCCCGCGGGGTCGCCAGGGGCCGCGCCCGGGAGATGTTGGCCTCGAGGCGCCGGACCCCCTTGCCGTGGCGGGCCCACGCGACGTCCGCCGCGACCCTCAGGGCTCCGCGGACGACCGGCTCGGGCAGCCGCCCGGCGAGCCGCCACCCGGCCAGCAGCAGCGTCGCGCCGCTCGGGCGGCCGCTCACGGCGCGGGCGCCGATCCGTCGGCGGCCAGGAACTGCCGGCGCACGTGCGCGATGCGCTGCCCGACGGTCACCAGGCTCGCCAGCGCCAGCACGCCGAGCACCACGGTGAGGACCGTCGCCGGGAGCCCCAGGCCGACGAACGCCGTCGTCGTCAGCACGACCACCAGCCGGTCCGCGCGCTCGGCGATCCCGACGTCCGCGCGCATGCCCAGCCCCTCCGCGCGGGCGCGGGTGTACGGGACGATCGAGCCGAGGACCAGGCACGCGAGCGCCAGGACCGCGCCGACGGGGTCCTCGCCCCGCCCGGCGAGGTAGAGGACGAGCGCGACGAAGATCGCCCCGTCGCCGAACCGGTCGAGCGTCGAGTCGAGGAACGCGCCCCAGCTGCTGGTCCGGCCCGCGCGCCGCGCCATCGTGCCGTCGAGCAGGTCCGACAGGACGAAGAGGGTGATGACGAGCGTGCCGACGAACAGGTACCCGAGCGGGTAGAGCGTCAGGGCCGCGACGACGACGCCCACCGTCCCCAGGACCGTCACGGCGTCGGGCGACACCCCGCGGCGCAGGAGCGCATCCGCGACCGGGTCGACGACGTACGCCATGAGGCGGCGCAGCCGGCGCATCAGGCACCGCCCCCGGCCGGCTCGTCCTCCGGCGGCGCCGACGGCGCGTCCGGCGCGACGCCCGCCCACGCGGCCGCCAGCCGTTCCCGGGTGTCACCCAGCAGCTCGGGCATGGCCTTGGTCCGACCGACGATGGGCAGGAAGTTGCTGTCCCCGGACCACCGCGGCACCACGTGCTGGTGCAGGTGCGCCGCGATCCCGGCGCCCGCCACGGCGCCCTGGTTCATCCCCAGGTTGAAGCCCTGCGGACCCATCGTCGCCCGCAGCACCCGCATCGCCGTCCTCGTCAGCGCGGCCAGCTCGGCCACCTCGGGCTCGGTCAGGTCCGTGTAGTCGGCGACGTGCCGGTACGGCAGCACCATGAGGTGCCCGGCGTTGTACGGGTAGAGGTTGAGGAGCACGAAGCAGACCCCACCGCGGTGCACGACGAGTGCCGCGGCGTCGTCGTCGCTGGCCGCGACACGGCAGAAGGGACACGCCCCCTCGCCGCTGTCCGCCGGCTTGTCCTGACCGCCGATGTAGACCATCCGGTGCGGCGTCCAGAGCCGGCCGAACCCGTCCGGCTGCCCGGCCGGGTGGTCGGCGTCCGGGACGTCGGCCCCGCCGTTCCCGCCGGCGTCCTGCTCGCTCCCCCGTCCCGTCACGGTCAGACCTGGGCGCGCGAGCGGACGGCGTCGACGACGCGGCGGACCGCCTCCTCCACCGGCACGCCGTTCTCCTGGCGGCCGTCCCGGAACCGGAACGAGACCGCACCCGCCTCGACGTCCTCACCGCCCGCGATGAGGACGAAGGGAACCTTCTCCTTGCTCGCGTTGCGGATCTTCTTGCCGAACCGGTCGTCGGACGCGTCGAGCTCGGCGCGCACGCCCTGCTCCCGCAACCGCGCGACGACGTCGGCGAGATGCGGCTCGAACGGCTCGGCGACCGGGATCGCGAGGACCTGCACGGGCGCCAGCCAGGCCGGGAAGGCGCCCGCGTAGTGCTCCGTCAGCACCGCGAAGAACCGCTCGATCGAGCCGAACAGCGCCCGGTGGATCATGACCGGCCGCTGCCGGCTGCCGTCCGGCGCGGTGTACTCGAGGTCGAAGAGCTCCGGCAGGTTGAAGTCGAGCTGGATCGTCGACATCTGCCAGGTCCGGCCGATCGCGTCCTTGGCCTGCACGGAGATCTTCGGGCCGTAGAACGCGGCGCCGCCCGGGTCCGGGACGAGCTCGAGGCCCGAGGCCGTCGCGACCTCCTCCAGCGTGCGCGTCGCCTCCTCCCAGACGGCCTCCGAGCCCACCGACTTCTCCGGGTTGCGCGTGGACAGCTCGAGGAAGAAGTCGTCCAGGCCGTAGTCCTTGAGCAGGTCGAGGACGAAGGTGAGGAGCCGGGTCAGCTCGTCCTTCATCTGGTCCTGGGTGCAGTAGATGTGCGCGTCGTCCTGGGTGAACCCCCGGGCGCGCGTCATGCCGTGCACGACGCCGGACTTCTCGTAGCGGTAGACGGTGCCGAACTCGAACAGCCGCAGCGGCAGCTCCCGGTAGCTGCGCCCGCGCGAGCGGAAGATCAGGTTGTGCATGGGGCAGTTCATCGGCTTGAGGTAGTAGTTCTGCCCCGCCTTGCGGACGGTGCCGTCCGCGTCCCGCTCCTCGTCCATCTGCATGGGCGGGTACATGCCGTCCGCGTACCAGTCGAGGTGCCCCGACGTGCGGAAGAGCTGCTCCTTGGTGATGTGCGGGCTGTAGACGAAGGAGTAGCCCGCCTCCACGTGCCGTCGCCGGGAGTAGTCCTCCATCTCCTGCCGGATGATCCCACCGCGGGGGTGGAAGACCGCGAGACCGGAGCCGATCTCGTCCGGGAAGGAGAAGAGGTCCAGCTCCGTGCCGAGCCGCCGGTGGTCCCGACGCTCGGCCTCGGCCAGACGCTCGAGGTGCGCCTTGAGCTCGTCCTTGGACGGCCAGGCCGTCCCGTAGACGCGCTGCAGCTGCGGGTTCTTCTCCGAGCCGCGCCAGTACGCGGCCGCGGTCCGCATGAGCTGGAAGCCGTTGCCGATCAGGCGGGTGCTGGGCAGGTGCGGACCCCGGCACAGGTCCTGCCACGCGACCGTCCCGTCGCGGCGGACGTTCTGGTAGATGCTCAGGCCGCCCTGGCCGACCTCGACGGAGGCGCCCTCGGTGCCCGCCGCGGAGCCCTTGATGCCGATGAGCTCGAGCTTGTAGGGCTCGTCCGCCAGCTCCGCCCGGGCCTCGTCGTCCGAGAGCTCCCAGCGCCGGAAGGTCTGCCCCTCCTTGACGATGCGCTGCATGAGCTTCTCGAGCGCCTTGAGGTCCTCCGGCGTGAAGGGCGTCTCGACGTCGAAGTCGTAGTAGAAGCCGTCGGTGACGGGTGGGCCGATGCCGAGCCGCGCCTGGGGGTGGAGCTCCTGGACCGCCTGGGCCAGCACGTGCGCCGTCGAGTGGCGCAGCACAGCGAGCCCGTCGGGCGAGTCGATCGTCACGCCCTGGACGGTCGTGCCGTCGGCCAGCGGGGTCGCCAGGTCGACGAGCTCGCCGTCGACGCGCACGACGACGACGTCGCGCCGGTCGCCGTAGAGCTCTGCCCCCGTCGTGCCCGCGTCCAGCGTCCGCTCGGCACCGTCGACGGTCAGGGTGATCTGTGGCACGTGCTCTCCTCGGTGTGGACGGCGCGACGATCGTACCGACGCGGCTCCGGTCCCTGGCGGACCGCACCCGCGCTCCGCCGTCCGGCGCGCCGTCGTCGGAGGGACTGCGCCGGACGGGTGATGCCGCACACGTGCCGGCGCCGGGAACTAGGGACCTAGGTCCCCGCGCGACGCCCTGACCTGCACGGATGCGCCAAGTCCTCAGACGGGGGTGTGATCCGTCCGAACGGGGGATCACACGGTCAAGATCAGGTGGGCGATACTGGGTTCGAACCAGTGACCTCCTCGGTGTGAACGAGGCGCTCTACCACTGAGCCAATCGCCCTCGCGCCGGCCGGTCACCCGGTGACGCGTCGACGATCGTAGCGAATTCGCCGCGGTTTGCCGAACCTGGGCAATACGCTGGTCGATGAGCGAGGAGAGTGGCGCTGCCGGTCCCGGACCTGTCCGGGGGCACGACGGTCGGAGCCGTCGACGACCAGGTCGTCGGGGAACGGCCCGCACGGGAGGACCCGTTCGGGTGAAGGTCGGGACGCGCAGGCGGCCCGCCGAGGAGGAGCGGGAGGGGTGAGGATGACCGAGCCCACACGGGAGGTCCGCGAGGTCGTCCCGATGCATCTGGTGCTGCCGGATGCGAGCGTGCTCCCCGTCAGCGCGGAGCTGTACTTCGAGGCGGCCGACCCCTACACCGTGCGCATCGTGTTCCGCGGCACGGCCTCCGTCTCGACCTGGCTCATCGGCCGGGAGCTGGTCGCCCACGGTCTGCTGGCGGACGCCGCCGCCCCCGCGGGCACCGGCGACGTGCGGATCTGGCGCGACGAGGACCCGGCGTACCTGCTCGTCGCGCTGAGCGGCGTGGAGGGGGACGCCCTCCTGGCCGGCCCTGCCGAGCCCTTCGTGCAGTTCGTGGCGGCGACCGTCGCGCTCGTGCCGTTCGGCTCCGAGGGACCCGTCATGGAGGACGAGATCTCGCGCCTCATCGTGACGCTGCTCGACGCCTGACCCGAGACCTGTCGAGCCCGGCGCCCCCGACGGCCCGGGTCGGACGCGAGACCCTCAGGGGTCGAGGTCGTCGGCGGCCCGCTCGGCGTAGAGGTCGACGACCCGCTGCGTGAGCGGGGACACCTCCAGCGGTGTGCCGTCGAGCGCGACGACCGGCACGGCCGTCCGGACCGAGCCCGTGAGCGCGAGCCCGGTCCCCCGGCCGACGACGTCCTGCAGCACCGACCAGGGCAGCTCGCCGGGCTTCGCCTCGCGGACGGGCAGACCGGCGTCGGCGGACCACTCGAGCACGAGCGCCCGCGTGATCCCGGCCAGGCACCCCGACGACAGCGCGGGCGTCAGCAGCTCGCCGCCCACCTCGACGAAGACGTTGCTCCCGGTCCCCTCGCACAGGTCCCCGACCGTGTTCGCCAGGAGCGCCTCGTCGGCGCCCTGCGTCGTGGCCCGGGCCAGCGCGACGACGTTCTCGGCGTACGACGTCGTCTTGAGGCCCGCCACGGCGGAGCGCTCGTTCCGGACCCAGGGCACCCGGACGACCCGGGCCGGGACGGGCGGCACGGCACCGCCCGGGCCGGCGACGACGACGACGGTCTGCGGCTCCCCCGGTGTCCGGCCGGAGCCGAGCGGGCCGAGGCCGGCCGTCACGGTGATCCGCAGCCGCCCCGCTGCCGGGGCATGGGCGAGGACCTCGGCGACGGCACCCCGCAGCAGGTCCTCGTCCGGGTCGGGGAGGCCGAGCCCGCGGGCCGAGACCCGCAGGCGCTCGAGGTGGCGCGTCAGCGCGTACGCCCGGCCCCCGGCGACGCCGCACGTCTCGAACACGCCGTCGCCCACGGTCAGGCCGTGGTCGACCGGGCTGAGCACCCGCTCCCCCGCGGCGAGCAGCCTGCCGTCCGCCCAGACCACGAGCCCGTCCGTCCCGGCCCCGGCCCGCCCAGCCGCGACCTGCCCTGCGCCCTGCTCGACCACGCCCGTCCTCCTGTCATGTCCTGTGCGGCTCACGCCCTGCGCCTGCTGTGCGGTGCCGCGCCCGTTCCCGCCGTGCACCGGGACACGGTCATCCTGCCCCCGACGCGAGCGCCACGAGCCGGTGCGCCTTGAGCTCCGTCTCCGCCCACTCGCGGCCGGCGTCACTGTCCCAGGTGATGCCCGCACCCGTGCCGAAACGGAGCTGGCCCCCGTCGTCCGGCCGCCACCAGAAGCCGCGGATCCCGACGGCGAGCTCGGCCGTCCCGCGGTCCGCGTCGATCCACCCGATCGTGCCGCAGTACGGCCCCCGGGGACCGGGTTCGACGCGCCGGATGTGCTCCAGGGCGCTGTGCTTGGGCGCGCCGGACACCGAGGCGGGGGGGAACGTCGCCGTGAGGAGGTCGGTCCACCCCGCGTCCGGTCGCAGCCGGGCGCGGACGGTCGTGACGAGGTGCACGAGGCCGGGGTGGTGCTCGACGGCCAGCAGCTCGGTGACCTCGACCGTCCCGGGCAGCCCGACGCGCTGGAGGTCGTTGCGGACCATGTCCGCGATCATGACGTTCTCCGCGCGGTCCTTGTCCGTGAGGCCGGCGGGTGACGGCGCCGTGCCCTTGATGGGACCGGAGGTGACGAAGCCGTCGGCCACGCGCAGGAAGAGCTCCGGCGAGGCGGACACGACCCACACGGGCGGGAAGCGTCCGTCCCCGGGCACGTGCACGCCCCCGGAGTACGGCGCCGGGTTCCCGTGGTCGAGCACCCGGGCGAGCGCACGGGCGTCCGGTTCCGTCCCGTCCGCCGACGGGTCGAGCGGCGCCTGCAGCACCCGGCAGAGGTTGACCTGGTACACGTCGCCCTGCCGGATCGCCTCACGGATCCCCTCCACCCGGTCGCAGTAGGCGGCCCGCTCGAGCGTCGACCGCCACGCGTCGGGATCCGGCCCCCGCCAGCCCCGCACCACCGCCACGGGTGCGCCGGGTGCGGCCGGAGCCCCTGGTCCCCGGCCCGAGGCTCGCACAGGTTCCGGGCCGGGGCGACGGACGTCCGCGAACCTCCACGCGCGCACGGGACCCTCGAAGTCACCGACGACGGCCCAGAAGCCGCCGGACCGCAGCGGGGTGTCGTCGCGGCTCAGGTCGACGGACTCGAGGACGCCCGTGGCCTCGACGCCCGCGAACCAGGCCGACCCCGGCGAGGCACCGTCCACCTGCTGCACGCGCGCCACGGTAGCGGCGCCCGCGCCGGGAGCCTCCTGCGCCACGGCGAGCGCCGCGAGTTGGACGTTCCGTCGGCAAGTCCGTTAGAGTCCTCATCGCCGCACAGCGCCGGGGAGACCCGGCCGGTGCAGCGCGGACGTGGCTCAGTTGGTAGAGCATCACCTTGCCAAGGTGAGGGTCGCGGGTTCGAATCCCGTCGTCCGCTCGGAGGCGACATTCCCGTGTCGGGGTTCCCCGGCCGAGGCGTCAGCCTACGGTGGAGTGGCCGAGAGGCGAGGCAGCGGCCTGCAAAGCCGTATACACGGGTTCGAATCCCGTCTCCACCTCGCAGCACACCGGGCGTGAGCCCCCGGGCGATTGGCGCAGCGGTAGCGCGCTTCCCTGACACGGAAGAGGTCACTGGTTCGATCCCAGTATCGCCCACAGCAGAGAGCCCCGGACCGGAGGGTCCGGGGCTCTTGACATTCAGGGACCAGCACTTGGATCGGCCTTGACCTGGTCTGGAGGCTCCGGGTCGTCCTCCAGCGCGCTAGATCAACGAAGCCCCGCCGCACGAGGTTCCATCCGTTCCACGATGTGGGCACTTCTGACGTGACCCAGGGCACAGACCGAGGACCGGTGCCGTTCGGGGGGCGACCTGCGCAGACGCCCCGCCGTCGAGGGCCCGCTTCGCCCGATCCCCCGTCGGTCCGCGACACCAGAGGTTGCCGGTTGGTCACCGGAAGGTATGGGATTTCCCCATGGTCATGATCAATATGGCGGCCGCCGAGCCGTCGTCCTCCTGGGTCCGGGATCTCGAGACATCCATCAACGGGGCGTTCGAGCCCATCGCCAGGACCGTCGGCTCGGTGATCTTCGCCGAGGTCACGATCTTCGGCATCACCTTCCCCGTCCTCGTCGCCTGGCTCATCACCGGAGCGCTCTTCTTCACCATCGCCCTCAAGGTCATCCAGGCTCGGGGGTTCGGCCACTCCCTCGCCCTGGTCCGAGGCAAGTACTCCAGGGACAGCGACCCCGGCGAGGTGACGCACTTCCAGGCGCTCTCGTCCGCGGTGTCCGGCACCGTCGGGCTCGGGAACATCGCGGGTGTCGCGATCGCGGTGACGATCGGCGGCGCCGGCGCGACGTTCTGGATGATCGTCGCCGGTCTGCTGAGCATGGCCACGAAGTTCGTGGAGTGCACGCTCGGCGTGAAGTACCGCGAGGAGCACGAGGACGGCACGGTCACCGGTGGCCCGTTCCGGTACCTGCCCATCGCCTTCGCGCGGTTCGGCCGCATCCCGGCCCGGACGCTGACGATCATCTTCGCGGTCTCGATCTTCTTCTTCGGCCTCACCGGCGGGAACATGTTCCAGGCGAACCAGACGTTCGCGCAGGCGCGGAACGTCACGGGTGGCATGGACGGCCCGCTCGGCAACGACGGTGCCGCGCTCCTCTTCGGCATCGTGCTGGCGGTCGGCGCCGGGCTCGTCATCATCGGCGGGATCCAGTCCATCGCCCGGGTCACGAGCAAGCTCGTGCCGGCCATGGCCATCCTCTACATCCTCGCGTGCCTGACCGTGATCCTGTCGAACGCGGAGAAGATCGTCCCCGGGTTCCAGGCCATCATCGAGGGTGCGTTCAACCCCGAGGGCGTCGCGGGCGGCATCGTCGGCGTGATGATCATCGGCTTCCAGCGGGCGGCCTTCTCCAACGAGGCGGGCATCGGTTCCGCGGCGATCGCCCACTCCGCGGTCAAGACGCGCCGGCCGGTGACCGAGGGCTATGTCGGCCTCCTGGAGCCGTTCATCGACACCGTCGTGGTCTGCACCCTGACCGCCCTGACGATCGTCATCGCACAACCGCAGTCCTGGATCGACAGCCGTGAGGCCGTGGCCGCCGGCGAGTCCGCGGTCGGCGACGGCGTGACCCTCACCTCCGACGCGTTCGCGACCGTCCTGCCCTGGTTCCCCGTCGTCCTGGCGGTGGCCGTCGGCCTCTTCGCGTTCTCCACGCTCATCACCTGGGCGTACTACTCCCAGAAGGCCTTCACGACGATCTTCGGTCGGAGCCGTCGCAACGAGCGGATCTTCCAGTACATCTTCGTCGCCTTCACGGTGTTCGGGACCGTGCTGTCCCTCGGTGACGTCATCGGCCTGGCCGACGCGATGCTGTTCCTCTGCGCCTTCATCAACGTCCTGGGGCTGTACCTGCTCTTCCCGGTGGTCCGCAAGGAGCTGCGCGACCACGTCGCGGACCTCCGTAGCCGGCGCCTCGTGCCGGTCGACGAGGAGGAGAAGGTGGGCTGACCCGCCCAGCACCACATCACCAGCAGGACGGGCCCGCCGCTCCCGGCGGGCCCTTCCTGCTCTGCGCCCTGTCAGCGGCCGGGAGGTCAGGCCGGCCCCTCGCGCCGGCCGTCCGCTCGGGGCGTCATCTCGCGTCCACGTGGCGACGGGCCGGTGCCGGCTCGACGTCCTCCCCCGCGAGCAGCGCCCGGTGGAGCTCCCTGGTCGCCGGGGACGGGACGACGCCCACCTGCTCCGCGAGGACCCGGCAGCACCGCTCGTAGACCTGCAGGGCGGCGCCGTTCTCACCGAGACCGTGCCGGGCCCGCATGAGGGCCCGGTACGCGCGTTCGCTGCACGGCTCGACCCCCAGGGCCCGTTCGGCGAACCACGACGCGTCGCGCCACCAGTGGAGGAAGGCAGCCGCGTCGGCCACGTCGACGAGGAGCGACCCGTGGGTCTGCACGAACCAGGCGCACTCCTGCACCACCCAGTCGACGTCGGTCCGGGGCTCCGGCGCTCCGCCGTACACCGCCTCGGCGCGGCGCGCGGCCGTGACGGCCTGCGCGAGCTCTCCCGCGACGCAGAACCGCCGCACGTCCCGGACAGCGTCCCGGTACGCCTGGGCGTCCGTCCACACCCCGACGAGCGCCACCGCGTCGAGGTGGCGCCCGACGCAGTCGCCGCCGAGCACTCGGCGCGCCCGGCTGGCGGTCGTCCGCAGGCTCGCCAGGGCGTGGGGACGGTCGACGTCGGGCCACAGCGCCCCGACCAGATGATCGACGCGGGCGGTCCCTCGGGGACTCAGGGCCAGGAGGCGGACGAGCTCGGCGGTAGCGGACGTCGGCCAGGCCCCGTCCGGCACCGCCGTGCCGTCCGCCCGATCGACCCGCAGGCGGCCGAGGACCCGGACCGTCGCCTGCTCCGGCGTCGCGACCACGAGACCTCCCTCGCCCGCGTCGACCGTAGCCCCGCGACGACAAGGGATGTCCGATTCACCCCATTTCTCGGGGATCGTCGTCGCACGGACGGACCATGGTCATCGACCACCGGTCCCGCGGCACCCGGCGGAGGGAGCGGGCGGCGAGCGCCGCGATCAGGGCCCCACCGAGGAGCGCCGTGCCGTCGCGCGCCGCCGCACCCCCGAGGACGATGCCGAGGCCGTCCCCACCCGACAGGTGTCCCGCGAGCCGCGGGACCAGGGCTGCCACGCCGAGGACACCCGTCAGTGTCGCCAGTGCTTCGAGGTCGGCCACCCTGGCCGAAAGGGGCCGCCCGCGCGCCAGCTGACGCGTCCCGAGCAGGATGCCGGCCAGGAGGCCGAGCCCGGGGACGAGCAGATGGGCGGGGGGTGGCAGGCCCTCCAGGAGTCCGGGTGGCCGGGCGGCGGCCAGCACCGCGAGCACGAGCACCGCGCAGGTCGTCACGGCACCAGGCACCCACGGCCCGTCCGCCGGCGCCGCCGTCGGGCCCGTCCTTCCCGGCGGCGCCACGGCAAGGCCGACGGCGGGTCCGATCCGCACGAGGGCGACGGCCAGGAGCACGGGCAGGACGACGGCGAGCAGCACGGTCCGGGGGACCGCCACCGCCGAGGGTAGACCCGCGGCCAGGACCCCGACGTGAACGACGACGACCGCGACGACGAGGTGCTGCGCGCGGGCCGGGAACGACGACGGCTCCCCTGCCCTGGCCCTCGGAGGCCGGACGCCACCGCTGCGCAGGGCCGCCACGCCGGCGAGCACGGTGACCACGACCGCGGCGAGCAGGAGCGGGTCGGGCCGCCATCCGAGGACGGCCGGGAGGACGGGCAGGACGTCGCCGGCCCCGGCTTGCGGGGTGCGGGCGAGTGCGGTCGCGACACCGGCCGCGGCGGCCATGACCAGCAGCTCGACCACCACGAGCCGGACGAAGGGACCTGCGCCGCCCTGGGCCAGCTGCGGCAGCGTCCGCCGCCGGTGCGCCGCACCGCAGGCGACGAGGACCACGAGCAGAGCGGCCTTCGCCAGCAGCAGACCGGCGTAGGGCGAGGACCACGCCGACCCCGGCGGTCCGAGCGCGGCGACGGCCGCGACCGCCCCGCTGAGCCCGAGCGCCACCACGCACCCGAGCGCGACCGGACTGAACCGCCGCGCGGCCACCGGAAGGACCGGGGATCCCGGGCGGACCAGCAGGACGAGCCCCGCAAGACCCCCGACCCAGAGGGCCGCCGCGAGCACGTGGACGACCAGGGCGCCGGTCGTGCCCGCATGGTCCGGCATGGTGGCGGCGTGCCCCGAGTAGACCGGCACGACCAGGGCGACCAGTGCGAGGCCCAGGGCCACGATCCCAGCCCGTCCGGCGCCCGCCAGCGCGAGCACCCCGACCGCCAGGGCGCCGGACACGAGCCACGTGCGGGTGGGGCCGAGAGTCCACGCCGTGGCCAGGACCTCCCCGGGTCGCAGCCCGCCCAGGGGGATCGCCGCGATCTCGTGCACGCTGAGGACCGCCAGCGCTCCGGCGGCCGCCGCCCACGACGCCCCGAGGACCCGGACACCGGCGACCCCGCTGCGGATCCCGGGGGTCAGCACCGTGCGCGTGAGCAGGAGCCCGACGACGAGGACGCCGGTCACCGTGGTGGCCAGGCGCAGCACGGGTGCCACCCCGGCGACGGACGCACCGGCGTCGGGCAGGCCGTCGGTCGCAGCGGGCTCGAGGCCGGCCGCCGCGCCGTCGGCCGCGATCACCGCCAGGACGGCGACGCCCGCGCACGCGAGGGCGACGGCGAGGACGGCGCGTCGGCGGTGCCGACCGGGCACCCCCTGGTGGGACCGGACACCCGCCGGCGCGCCCAGGACCGGCGCCGCGGCACGAGGCGACCTGCCGGACTGCGCCGCGGGGACGGTGGCGGTCATGTCCCGGCCGGGAAGGACGGCTCCCACGTCGGGCTGTCCGGCCGCAGGTAGTCCCGGACGGCCGGCGCCGCGAGGATCGGGTCGTTCGGGTCCGCGCCGACCTCGTTCGCGCCGACCCGGAACTGGGTCATCATGTCGAAGTCCTCGTGCGGCAGGTTGTGGCAGTGGACCATGTACCGGCCGCCCGAGCTGCCCTTCGGCACGGTGAACTTCACGAGGATGTTCACGATGTCGTCCTCACCGACGTACACCGTGTCCTTCGCCCCGAGCTCCCACGGGTGCGGCAGGTTGCCGGGCGTGCTGCGCCGCCACAGCACGCGGAAGTCGGCGAGGTGGAGGTGCATCGGGTGGAACCACCCACCCGACTTGTTCTCGATCTCCCAGAGCTGGACCTCACCGATCTGCGCGTCGGTCAGCACCTCGCGGTAGCCGCTGGTCTTGACCCGGGCCCAGGTCAGGCCGCCGATGCTGAACTCGTTCGTGACGTCGTCGTGCTTGAGCGGCACCTCGACCCGCCGCGTCGCCATCTCGGGCGTCAGCGCCAGGACCTCCGCCACCTGCGGGTTGACGTCCAGGGCCGTCGGGATGCCGTCGTTCGTGCCGTCGAACGCGTCGTCGACGACGAGGAACTGCATGACCTTGTCCGTGTGCCGGTAGTCGACGTTGTTCTCGTTGCTGTCGTTGAGGAGCGACACCCGCGTCCCGGGCGCGTAGCCGCTGAAGTCGACGAGCACCTCGACCCGCTCCCCCGTCCCCTGCCGGAACCACGCGACCTCCTGCGGGACCGGGAGCAGCCCGCCGTCGTTGCCGACGACGACGAACGGCTCGCCCGAGCTGAGCCGGAAGCGGAACGAGCGGGAGATGGCCGCGACGAGGAACCGGAACCGATACACCCGGCGCTTGACACGCAGCACCGGCCACGGCACGTGGTTGACGAGGATGACGTCCCCGGAGAGGCCCTTGTGCCCGTCGTCGTCGAAGAGGAGGCGGCCGTCGGAAGCGAACATGGCGTCCGTGATGGTCAGCGGGACGTCGAACTCGCCCTGCGGCAGCTGGCCGCGCTCGTAGTCGTCCTTGACGTGGAAGTGACCGGCGAGCCCGGAGTAGACGTTCGTGGCCGTCCGGTGGGCGCTGTGGTCGTGGTACCAGATGCTGCGCGCACCCTGGTCGCACGGGTAGTGGAACTGCTTGGACGACTGCACCGGGATGGCGTCGTCGGCGTACCCGTCGTACTGGGGTTCCGACCGGGACCCGTGCAGGTGCATCACGGTCGAGAGCGGGTAGCCGTACTGCGGGTGCGCCAGCGGCATCTTGTTACGGACGCGCAGCTCGACCCGGGTGCCGTCGTCCACGACGATCGTCGGCGCCGGCGACACGCCCGCGTACGTGAGGACCGGGGTGGTCAGGCGCGGGAGGATCCGCGCCGTCCCCGCCGTCGCGGTGAGGCTGAACCGCGCCACCGGGCCCTCGGCGTCGACTCCGGTCGAGAAGGGCCTGAGGACCTGCGGCCGGCGGAACGCGGCCGCGAAGACCGCGGGGAAGTCCCGGCTGCTCAGCCTGCTCGCGCTCTTGGAGAGCGCCGTCTCCGGCAGCGGCGTCGCCAGGACTCCCGCGCCGACCGCCCCCAGCAGTCCCAGCTTGAGCACGTCACGTCGTTCCATCGAGGTCCTCCCCTCGCGCCGCCCAGGTGCCGGGACCTGCCTGCCGCAGGACCCGCGGACGCCGACCTCTCCGAGCGTGGGGCGGAAGCGTGACAGGGCCGCAACACGCCGACCGGTCCGGGCCGTGTCACGTCCCTGTGACGTCCCGGGTGTCCCCTGGGTGCCGTGGCCCGGACCGTCGCAGCCGTCACCCGGCCGTCAGCGACCCGTCGCCCGACGCGCCGACGTCGCGGCGCGACGAGCGCGGTCCTGGTCGCCCTCGTCCTCCTCACCGCGGCCACGGTCCGGGCGACCCTCGTCGTGCCTGTACGCGTCGCGGGCGAGAGCATGGCGCCGACTGTGCCGGACGGCGCCGTGGTCTGGGTCTGGCGCCCCGATGACAGCGCGGCCGAGCTCGCCCGCGGTGATCTCGTCGTCCTGCGGGACCCGACGGGCGCGTTGGCGCTCAAGCGGGTCGTGGGGCTGCCGGGCGAGCACGTGGGCGTCCTCGACGCCGTGGTCCACCTCGACGGGACCGCCCTGCTCGAGCCGTACGCCGTCCTGGACGGCGTCGACGGTCTCCACACGGCGCAGGTCGAGGTGCCGCCGGGCCACGTGTTCGTGCTCGGCGACAACCGCGGGCCGTCGGTGGACTCCCTCACGTACGGCACCGTGGCCGAGGATCGTCTGGTCGGGCGCGTCCTCGGCGGCTGAGGGTCGGCGACGGGCTGTCCCCGGTGCCGCGTCGACCGGGCGGCATGATCGCTGAGCCGTTCGGATGACTTTCACCCGGGTGATCATCGCGCGGCACCATACTGGCCGGTCAGGGGACCAGTGAGCGGTTCCCACCGAACCGGACGGAGACCTCGTGCGAGACCTGGCCCCGGAGATCTGCCGACAGCGCGTCGTGGTGGAGGGTCTGTGCACCGAGCCGATCGGTGAGCAGTCCATCAAGGGCTACCTCTCGGAGCTGTCCAAGGCGATCGACATGATCACCCTCCTCGAGCCGGTCACGCACCAGTCGCCCCTGTACGGGTGGGCGGGGTGGATCCACTGGGAGACCTCCGGAGCGCACTTCTACGCGTGGGACCAGCCGCGGCTCTTCTTCAGCGTGGACGTCTACGCCTGCAAGCCGTTCTCGGCCGCGGCGGTCGTCGACCTCACGCGGGAGTGGTTCGGCGCCACCGAGATCGTCCACAAGGAGTTCTGATGGCGCAGGTCCTGCGGCTGCACTTCGACGTGACCGGGGACCTCCTCGCGGCAGCGCGCGACTGCGAGGCCGAGGTCTTCCTGCGCTGGTACGGGAACACGCGGGAGCAGCTGGCCGACGAGTACGGCCCGTACGAGGACGCCACCTCGTTCCTGTGCGTCGCCGACGAGTACGGCGACGTCCTCGCCGCCGCACGCCTCCTCGCGCCCGGGGGGGCCGCCGGGCTCAAGACGCTCGTGGACGTCGGCAGGGCGCCGTGGGGCGTCGACGGCGTCCGCTCGGTCCTCGCCACGGGCGCCGACCTCGCGACCACGTGGGACGTCGCGACGCTGGGCGTGCGGGAGCAGCGGCGGGACACGGCCCGCCTGGCCCTCGCGCTCTACCACGGCATCGCCAACGTGAGCCGGGCGAACGCGATGAGCGCCTTCGTGGCCGTTCTCGACAACCGCGTCCGCCGGCTCCTGGACTCCGTGGGCGTCGTGTGCCGGCCCCTGCCGGGGACGACGGGCGCCCCGTACCTCGGCTCGCCCGAGAGCACGCCGGTCTACGTGCTGCCGACCTCGGTCTTCGACCACCAGCGCCGGACGATGCCGGACGCCTTCCGCCTCGTGACGCTGGGGCAGGGCCTCGACGGCATCGCGGTGCCCGATCTCGAGGAGTTCCGCTACCACCGCTTCGCCGACCCGGACCTCGTCCGGTGGCCGGCGGACGAGGCCCTCGGCCTGCCTCTCACCGTCTGAGGCGATCCGGCCGCACCGGTTGCGGCGGGGCTCAGCGCTCCGCCGCGCCCGGTCGCATGCCCCGCAGCGCCACGAGCGAACGCCAGCGGGCCACCCAGGCCTCGACCTCCCCGGCCGGCATGGGCTGGGCCACGTGGTAGCCCTGGAGGATGTCGACGCCGAGCGGGAGCAGCTCCGCGGCCACGGCGGCGTCCTCGACCCCCTCGGCGACCATCCGCATGCTCATCGCCCGCGCCATCTGCGTGGTCGTCTGGACGATGAGGCGGCTCCGCTCGTCCTGCGCGACGCGCGCCACGAACGACCGGTCCATCTTGAGCTCCTGCACCGGCAGGTCCCGCAGGTACGCCAGCGAGGAGAACCCGCTGCCGTAGTCGTCCACCGCCACCTGCACGCCGTGACCGCGCAGTTGCAGCAGGACCGCCCGTGCGCGCTCCGGCTCGGCGAGGAAGGAGTCCTCGGTCACCTCCACCGTCAGCCGGACGGCAGGGACGCCGGCGCTCGTCAGCGCCGCGACGAGGGTCGGGACGAGGGCGCCGGCGACGACCTCCTCCGGGGCCCAGTTGACGGCGACCCGGACGTCGAGTCCGGCATCCAGCCAGCGGCGCAGGTCCGCGACGGCCTTGAGCAGGACCTTCTCGGTCAGAGCCGGCATGAGCCCGACCCGCCGGACGTCCGGGAGGAAGGTCGCGGGAGACAGCAGCCCCTCCTGGGGGTGCTGCCACCGGACCAGAGCCTCGAGCCCGACGACCTGGCGCGTCCGCGCGTCCACCTGAGGCTGGTAGAACAGGACGAGCTCGTCCCCGGCGAGAGCCTGACGCAGCTCCTCGCCCCGGCGCAGGCGCTCCCGCGCCAGGCCGTCGAGGGACGGGTCGAAGACCAGCGCCCCGACGCGGGACTGCTTGGCCTCGTACATCGCGATGTCGGCACGGCGCAGCAGGTCGGTCGCCCCCGCGGTCCCGTCGCCGTGGACAGCGATGCCGACGGAGGCGTCGATCGCGAGGTCGAGGTTGTCGACGCGGACGGGGGCGGTGAGCGCGGCGCGCAGCCGCTGCGCCGTCTCGAGCAGGACGAGCTCGCCCCCGCGCACCAGCACCGCGAACTCGTCACCACCGAGGCGCGCGATGAGGACGCCCGGCGGCAGGGCGCGCCGCATCCGGTGCGCGAGCGTGATGAGCACGTCGTCCCCGGCGGTGTGCCCGAGGCTGTCGTTGACGTCCTTGAAGCCATCGAGGTCCAGGAGGAGCACGCCGATGTCGTCCCCGGCCGCCATCGCGCGCTCCGTGGCAGCGAGCAGGGACCGGCGGTTCGGCAACCCGGTGAGCTCGTCGGTCAGCGAGAGCCGTAGCGCCTCCGCCGCGCCGCGGGCCTCCCGCAGCGCGAGGGTCATCCGGACCCCTGCGGCGACCAGTGTGAGGAGGGCCACCACCCGCAGCACCCAGCCCACCGCGGACCACGGGTCGACCACGAGCATCACCAGCGCCAGGCCGGAGGCCGTGACGAGGACCGCCGTGCTCTCACGTGCCTCCGGCCGTCCCTCCGGCGCACCCGGCGCGCGGCAGCCGGCCGCCACGATCACGGTGAAGCTCGCACCCCACAGCGCCTGCAGCGCCATGCTCGCGGTGTAGGCCTCCGTCGACAGGCTCCCGATGAAGCTGCTGTCCGCGACCGCGATCCCGAGGAAGCCCGCGGCCAGCAGGACGGTCCGAGGGGAACGGTCGCGCTGCCGCAGCACCATCTGCGCCACCACCATGGTGGACAGGACGAGGTTGATGAGCGGGAAGAGGACGGCCAGCAGCAGTGCGAAGCCCCCGTCGACCCCCGTGCCCGCCAGGGGGGTGAGGACGAGGAACCCGGCGAGGCACACCACCGCGCCGCACACGACGGCTGCCTCGGTCCAGGCGACGCCGGAGGTCGCCATCCTGCGCGGCGCGTCCACGAGGACGAAGGCCGCCAGACCGACGTACGCGGCGGCGCAGAGGATCTCCCCGGGCGCCGGGAACGTGACCGCCGTGAGGGTGCGCTCGACGCTGACCCACGCGGACCCGGCCGCCCACAGGGCGACCCCACCCCCGAGCAGGGAGAGGGACAGCCGGCGGTGCGGCTCGTGGACGGCGGTGAGCGCCACCCTGGCCAGCAGGGAGCCGAAGACGACCGCCAGGCACACGACGAGGGCGACTCCGTGGCCGTCGCCGGTCAGCAGCGCCGCGGAGGCGAAGCCGACGGCGATCGCAACCCACGGCGCGACGGCGAGGACACGCAGGAGGACTCCCCCTGTGGTCCGCCGCTCAGCGCGGGCCATGGTCACCTCGGCGGATCTCACGGACGCCGAGGCGTCCTGGGGCAGTTCGTGCAGTTCTGACCCTCATGTCATCGGCACCGGAGCGCCCGGCTTGAGAAAGATCACCCGGTACCGGCGGTGCCCTCGGGCCGCCCACCTAGGCTGGCACCCATGGTGAGGACCGTCGACCCGTCCGCCGCACCGGTCGTCGTCGTCGGTGCGGGCCTCGCGGGGCTGGCCTGCGCGACCCGGCTCCACGACGCCGGGGTCCCCGTCCTCGTGCTCGAGGCCTCGGACGGCGTCGGCGGACGGGTCCGCACCGACGTCGTGGACGGCTTCCGCTGCGACCGGGGCTTCCAGCTGCTCAACCCGGCCTACCCGGAGGTCCCGCGCGTGCTGGACGTCGAAGCGCTGGACCTGCGGGCCTTCGGCGCGGGCGTGGTGGTGGCCGCAGGCGGTCGCCGTCACCTGCTCGGGGACCCGCGCCGGCTGCCGTCCGCGGTCCCGGGGGACCTCCTCGCCGGCGGCTCGCTGCGGAGCAAGCTCGGCTTCCTCCGGTGGGCCCTGCCCGCGCTGGGACCGGTCGACCGGCTGCTCGCGCGCGAGGACGCGCCACTCCGGGCGTCGCTGGACGCGGCGGGCGTCGGCGGCCGGTTCCGCACCGGGGTCGTCGACGGTTTCCTCGCCGGGGTCCTCGCGGACGACGGCGGCACGACGTCGACGACCTTCGCCCGGCTGCTCGTGCGGTCCTTCGCCCTCGGGCTACCCGGCGTGCCGGCCCGCGGCATGGGTGAGGTGCCGCGTCAGCTCGCCGCCCGGCTCCCGGCCGGTGCCGTCCGGCTCGGCGTACCGGTCGCCGCCGTCCGCCCCGGGTCGGTGACGACCGCCGACGGTGTCGAGCACGCCGCGGCGGCGGTGGTCGTCGCGACGGACCCGCGGACCGCCGGGACCCTCACCGGCGTCCGGGTACCACCGATGCGCGGGCTGACGACGTACTGGCACGCACCCCCCGCGGGCACGCCGTCGCCCGCGACCCGCCGCCTGCTCCATCTCGACGGCGACCGCAGCGGGCCGGTCGTCAACTCCGCCGTCATGACGGACGTGGCGCCCGAGCTCGCACCACCCGGACGCGTGCTCGTGGCCAGCACCGTCCTGGGCGCCGACGGCGGCTCCGCGCAGGAGCACGCCGTCCTCGCCCAGCTCGCGCGGGTCTACGGCGTGCCCACGCGGGACTGGTCGACCGTGGTCGTGCACCGCGTCCACGAGGCCCTGCCGGCGCAGCTCCCGCCGCTGGTCCGCCGACGTCCCGTGGTCCTCCACGACGGCGTCCTCGTGGCCGGCGACCACCGCGACACCGCGTCGATCCAGGGCGCCCTCGTCTCGGGCCGGCGTGCCGCCGACGCGGTGCTGGACGAGGGGCGTGCCGAGGGCCTCACCGGAGCGCTCCCCCGCTCCTCCTGAGCCCGCACGAGACGCGCTTGCACGGCGCGCGGACCTGCACGACAGTGGCCCCACCGCCCCCAGCCGAGGAGATCTTGTGGACGAGCGCGAGCAGACCTGGACCGAGCCCACCGCCGAGCCCACGGCCGAGCGGCCGGCGCCCGCCGGTGTGCTGACGTTCGCGCTGTGCTTCCTGCTGCTCCTGGGCGCCTTCGCCCTCATGGCGGTGAGCTTCGACCAGGCGTCCGGCGCGCTGTTCGGGCTCGCGATCGCGCTGGCGTCGGCGGCGTTCGCCGTGCCGATGACGTCGCGCGGCTGAGGCACCGTCCCGGGCCCGATCCCGGACCGTCCCGAGCAGGTCCTCAGCACCAGGCGGTGGCCACCCCGACCCGTGGAGGCCCGCCGCCCGGCGCCCGCCCGCTCACTCCCGGTGCAGGGTGAGCACGCGTCGTCCCTGATCGCGACCGGGGCGGACCGTCCTGCCGGGGACCTGAGCCGGGACGGTCGGCACCGCGCGCGGGCGGGCGGGCGGCGGGTTACAACGGCACCCATGACCACTTCGCCGCGCCCCGACCGCGGGTCCCGCCAGCGCACCTCCTCGTCCGCCGACGCCCCGCCCGCCGGCGCGCCGGCCCCCGGACCTGGTGCCCACGACGGCGACGGGTCAGCGCCCGACTCCCGCGGCCCGGTCCCGACCCTCGACGAGGCGGTGCGCGGCGTCCTGGGACCGCAGGCGGTGCTCCGCGAGGCCCAGCGCGACGCACTGGCGGGCCTGCAGGAGCACGACACGCTGCTGGTGGCCCGCTCCGGTGCCGGTAAGACCGCGGTGTACGCCGTCGCCACGCTCCTGTCCGGGCGGACCACCGTCGTGGTGTCGCCCCTCCTGGCCCTGCAGCACGACCAGGTGGCGTCGCTGCGGGAGTCGGGGCTCCGCGCCGACGCCCTCAGCTCCGCCCTCACGGCGCGCCGGCGCCGCACGGTGACCGACGCCGTCGCCCGCGGAGAGCTCGACGTCGTCCTGGTCGCCCCGGAACAGCTGGCCCGGCCCGACGTCGTCGAGCTGCTCGCGCGGGTGGGGCCGGGCCTCCTCGTCGTCGACGAGGCGCACTGCGTCAGCGAGTGGGGGCACGACTTCCGGCCCGACTACCTCCACCTGGTCGGGGCGCGGCGGCGCCTCGGCGATCCGCGTGTGCTCGCCCTCACCGCGACGGCGTCGCCCCGGGTGCGCCGGGAGGTCGTGGAGGGCCTCGGCATGCGGAGCGCCCGCGTCCTCGTGCACGACGCGGACCGCCCGAACATCTGGCTCGGCGTCCGGACCGTGGCGGGGGCGCACGACCGCGACCGGGCGGTCGTGGAGGCGGTCACCGCCACGGGAGGCGCGGGGATCGTCTACGCACGGACGCGCCGGCAGGTGGACGACCTCGTCGCGTCCCTGCGTGAGGCGGGCGCTGCCCCCCTGGGCTACCACGCGGGGATGCGCGCCGCCGACCGGCGCCAGGTGGAGCGGACGTTCCTCTCCGGGGCTGCGGACCTCGTCGTCGCGACGAGCGCCTTCGGGATGGGGGTCGACCGGCCCGACGTGCGGTTCGTCGTCCACGCCGGGGCGCCGACGTCGCTCGACGAGTACTACCAGGAGGTGGGCCGCGCCGGCCGGGACGGGGAGCCCGCCGTCGCGGTCCTCGTGCACGACCCCGGCGACGTCGGGCGCAACCACTTCCTCCGGGCGGGAGGCGTGCCCCGCGCCGCGACCGTCCGGGCCGTCCTCGATGCGCTGGACGCGCCGGACACGCCGGGTGACGACCGAGGGCCGGCGGACCGCGCGGAGGTCGCCCGCCGGGCGGGGACCACGACGCGCACGGCGGGCCGGGTCCTCGTCCTCCTGGCGGCCGTCGGCGTCGTCCACGACGACGGCGACGCCTGGAGCCGGACGGACCGCCGATCCGTGCGTGCCGTCCTGGACACCCTGACCGAGCACCGGGAGCAGACGACCGCGGTCGAGGGCTCCCGGGTCGAGATGGTCCGGACGTACGCCGAGACAACGGACTGCCGGCGCCGCGTCCTGCTCGAGCTCCTCGGGGAGGACCACCCCACGGCGTGCGGGACGTGCGACAGCTGCGACGCCGGCACGAGCCACGACGTCGCGGAGGACCGGGTCCGGGTCGGACAACCGGTCGAGCACCGCGCCTGGGGGCCGGGGACGGTGTCTCTCGTCGAGCCCGGTCGCGTCACGGTGCTCTTCGCCGAGCGCGGCTACGTCACGCTCGACACCGACGTCGCGCTGGACAGCGGCGTCCTCACCGCGCACGCCGTTCCTGCCTGAGGGCGACGCGCACGGCTGCCCGCCGTCTCCTACGGTGGGAGCACGCGGTCAGGCAGTGCGGAAGGCGGAAGCCGGCCGACCCGCACCCGCCGACGGCGGGCAGGCGAGCCGCAGCGAGGCGAGGAGGACGGATGCTCACGACCGAGGTGGCCGACCGCGTGCACCGGCTCGAGCACGCGTACGTCAACTGCTACGCCGTGGTCGACGACGACGGCCGCGTCCTGCTGGTCGACGCGGGCCTCCCCGGGACCTGGCCCATCATGGGCTTCGCGCTGCGGGAGCTGGGCCACCGGCCCGAGGACGTCGTCGGCCTCGTCCTCACCCACGCCCACTTCGACCACGTCGGCTTCGCCCTGCGGCTGCAGGACCGGCTCGACGTCCCGGTGTGGGCGCACGAGGAGGACCACTGGATCGCCGCGCACCCCTACCGCTACGCGCACGAGAACCTCCGGGCCGCCTACCCCTTCCGCCACCCCGCCTCGCTGCGGATCCTCGCCGCGATGGCCCGCGCCGGGGCGCTCAAGGTGCGGGGCGTCCGCGGCCTGCGCCCGCTGGCGGACGAGGAGGAGCTCGACCTGCCCGGTAGGCCGCGCGTCGTGTTCACCCCCGGCCACACGTTCGGGCACGTCGCGCTGCACCTGCCCGAGCGCGACGTCGTGCTGTCCGGGGACGCGCTCGTCACCCTCGACCCCTACACGGGGCTGGAGGGCCCCCAGATCATCGCCGGCGCCGCGACGGCCGACTCCGAGCTCAACCTGCGTTCGCTCGACCGGCTCGCCGCGACCGGAGCCGGCACGGTCCTGCCCGGGCACGGGGAGCCGTGGACGGCCGGGGTCGCCGCGGCGGTCGCCGAGGCGCGGGCCATCGGGGCGCACTGATCCGCCCCGGCCGGACGTGCGAGGACCGGAGCACCCGCGGGCGCTCCGGTCCTCGTGCACCGGACCGATCCCGGCGTCCGGGTCGGCCCGGCACGGGCATCAGTCGCGGCATCAGTCGCGGAAGGCGTCCTTCACCTTCTCGCCGGCCTGCTTGAGGCTCGCCTTGGTCTGGTCACCCTTGCCCTCGGCCTCGAGCTCGCGGTCGCCCGTCGCGCGCCCGGCCCCCTCCTTCGCCTTGCCGCCCCACTCCTCGGCGGTGTTGCTCAGCTTGTCGTCGGTGCCCATGGCTCCTCCTCGTGCTGGTCGAACGGTCCCTGTCGAATCTAGGTCGGCTGCGCCTGCGGCGCGCGGCGAGCATCCACGGCCGGGCCGGCACCGGTGCCGGTACCGGTGCCGAGGGTCCCGCCGGTGAGGGCCACGTAGACGAGGCCCTCCTCGAGCCCGGCCTCGGCCGCGAGCGTCCGCGCCAGGGACGACAGGGTCGGCACGAGGTGGCGTCGCGAGACCGCGACCACGGCACCGCCACCGGGAGGCGGGACCAGCCGTGCCCAGTAGCACTCCAGACCCGGGTCCCAGCCCCAGCGCGACCGCTCGGACCACCCCGGGAGCACGAGCCGTCGGGTCAGTCCGCCACGAGCGGGCGGCGCGAGGACGGTCATGACGCCATGGTCCGCCCGACCACCGACACGACGCGCGGGGGCGCCGCGAGGCCGCCCCTCGGGGACGCCCGTCGGCCCGGGCGCGCCCGATCGAGGCGCCCGCGGCCGAGGCACCCGGTGCGGTCCGCTCAGGCGACGGCGGCTCCGCCCGACGCGACGAGCGCGACCACGCACAGCCCGGCGACGGCCATCGCCAGCGTGAACGGCAGCCGACTGGCAGGTCTGGCCACGCCGACGGCCCCGGCCACGGCACCGAGCACGCCCGCCAGGACGCCCACGACCACGACACCGGGCGCCGGCGCCTGCGGCGGCCCGACGACCGCCGTCGCCGCGCCGGCTGCCAGCAGCACGGGGGCGAGCACGCCCGTGGCGCGCCGCCCGAGCACGTGCGGCATCCCCCGCACGCCGGTCGCGGCGTCGTCGTCGAGATCGGGCAGGACGTTGGCGAGGTGCGCGCCCACCCCGAGCAGCGCCCCCACGGCGACCGCCCACCCGGCCGGCCGGGGCGCGCCGGGCAGCGCGAGCACGACGAGAGCCGGCAACGCCCCGAATGCCGCGGCGTAGGGCACCCACGACCACACGCTGGACTTGAGGCCCACGTTGTACAGCCAGCCGGACGCGACGACCACGACGTGCGCGACCGCCGCCGGCACCCCGACGGCCAGCGGGAGGAGGATCCCGGCCACCGCAGCAGCGACGGCGGCACCGCGCAGGGTGCCCGGAGACACGAGCCCCCGCACCACGGGCTTGTCCGCACGCCCGACCGCCACGTCCCGCGCCGCGTCGATCCAGTCGTTCGACCAGCCGATCGAGAGCTGGCCGAGCAGCACGGACACCACGACGACGACGACCGTGGTCACCGGGGCCCCGACCGCGACGGCCACCGCCCCGGCAAGCGTCGTCACGACGACGGTCGGTCCCGTGTGGCAGGCGAGGGCCAGGCCGAGGAGCACGCGGCCGACGCGCGTCACCCGCCCCGTCCCCGCGCGGCCGTCCCGCCGCGTCGCCGTCGTCACCGTGGCCACCTCCCGTCCCGCGACCTGCGCCGTCCCGTGTCCCGCCGCCCGGCTGGCACGCGCCTGGCAGTCCGGCCGACGCCCGCGACGGATGACGCACAGCGTGACACGATGCCGGGATGTCGCACGTGATCTCGGTCGCACCGGCCCTGCCGGGCCCGCCCCGACCGCAGGAGGAGATCACCGCGGCCATCGCGCCGCTCCTCTCCCCCGACCGCACCGGGCGGTCGCTGCTGGAGAAGGTCCACCGCAACAGCGGGGTGGCGACACGGCACCTCGCGCTGGACCCGGCGGACTACGCGGGCCTCGGGGACTTCGGCGCGACGAACGACCTGTTCCGTTCCGTGGGCACCGAGCTGGCCGCCCGCGCCGCCGTCGACGCCCTCGCGAAGGCCGGCATCGCGCCGCACGAGGTGGACCACGTCTTCTTCACGTCCGTCACCGGGATCTCGGCGCCCTCGGTGGACGCCCTCCTCGTCGGGCGGCTCGGCCTGCGCACGGACGTCCGGCGCCTGCCCTCCTTCGGTCTGGGCTGCGTCGCGGGCGCCGCGGGGCTGGCTCGGGTGCACGACTACCTGGTCGGTCACCCGGGGGACGTGGCCCTGCTCGTCTGCCTCGAGCTGTGCTCGCTCACGGTCCAGCGCGACGACCACTCGCGCGCGAACATGGTGGCCAGCGGGCTCTTCGGGGACGGGGCCGCCGCCGCCGTCGTCGTCGGGGACGCCCACCCGGCCGTGGCCGCCGGGGGCCGCGGGCCGGAGGTCGTCGCGACCCGCAGCCGCCTCTACCCCGGGACGGAGGACGCCCTGGGCTGGGACGTGGGCGCCGGCGGGTTCAAGATCGTCCTGTCCCCGACCCTCCCGGGCCTGGTCGAGGAGGGCCTGGCCACGGACGCCGAAGCCCTCCTCGGCGCCCACGGCCTCAAGCCGGGCGACGTCACCACCTGGGTCGTCCACGCGGGCGGCCCCCGGATCCTCGACGCGGTCCAGCGCGCCCTCCGGCTGCCGGACGACGCCCTCCGCGCGAGCCGGGCCTCCCTCTCCGCCGTCGGGAACCTCTCCTCCGTGTCGGTCCTGGAGGTGCTGCACCGCACGCTCGAGGGACCGCCGCCCGAGCCGGGGTCGCCCGGCATGGTCGTGGCGTTCGGCCCGGGGGTGAGCGCGGAGCTGGTGCTGCTGCGCTGGCCCGGGGGACGATGATCACGTGCTGACCGTCTACCTCGCCGTCGTCGCCGCGACGGCCCTCGAGCGCCTCGCCGAGCTCGTCGTGTCCGCCCGCAACGCGCGGTGGTCCTTCGCCCGCGGGGGCGTCGAGAGCGGGCGGGGTCACTTCCCCGCGATGGTCGCGCTGCACACCGGCCTCCTGGTGGCGTGCGTCGCCGAGGTCCTCCTCGCGGACCGTCCGTTCCTGCCCTGGCTCGGCTGGCCCATGCTCGCGCTCGTGCTCGCGAGCCAGGGCCTGCGCTGGTGGTGCATCGGCACGCTGGGGCCGCGCTGGAACACCCGGGTCATCGTGGTCCCCGGGCTGCCCCTCGTGGACCGCGGGCCCTACCGCTGGTTCCGCCACCCCAACTACGTGGCCGTGGTGGTCGAGGGCATCGCGCTGCCGCTCGTGCACACCGCCTGGACGACCGCGCTGGCGTTCACCGTGCTCAACGCGGTCCTGCTGTGGCGGTTCCGCATCCCCGCGGAGGAGCGTGCCCTGCGGCGCGCCCTCGCGGCCGCCTGAGGGGCGTCGGGAGGCCGCCGTGCGCGACACTGACGTCGTCGTCGTGGGCGGCGGTCCGGTGGGCCTGGCCGCGGCCGTCGAGTGCCGACGGGCGGGGCTCGACGTCGTCGTCGTCGAGCCGCGCACCGGTCCCGTGGACAAGGCGTGCGGGGAGGGACTGATGCCCGGCGCGCTGGCACTGCTGCGTTCCTGGGACGTCGACCCGCCCGGGCACGTGCTGGCCGGCATCAGCTACCGGCAGGGCCGGCGGCACGCGGACCACCGCTTCCGCGGCGACGTCGGACGTGGTGTCCGGCGCACGACGCTCCACGCCGCGCTCCAGGCCCGCGCCCTGGCCGCCGGCGCCGTCCTGCACCCCGGCCGCGTCACGGAGGTCGCCGCGCACGACGACGGCGCCGCGGTGCGCGTCCGGAGCGCAGGCGAAACCGGTCGCGAGGGTGGCGACGGGAATGGCGGCGGCGGTGGCGAGGACCGTCTCAGCGCCCGCTGGGTCCTCGCGTGCGACGGGCTGCACTCCCCCGTCCGTCGCTCGCTCGGGCTGGAGGTCCCCGCCCGCGGCGCTCGCGACCGACGGCGCTTCGGGCTGCGCCGGCACTACCGGGTGGCGCCGTGGAGCGACCTGGTCGAGGTGCACTGGTCACCGTCCGTCGAGGCCTACGTCACCCCGGTCGCCGACGACCTCGTCGGGATCGCCGTCCTCGGCCCGCGCGGGAGCGATCTCGACAGCGCGCTCGCCGGGCTCCCCGAGCTCCGGGAGCACCTGGCGGGGGCCGTGCCCGACGGTCCGGTCCGTGGCGCCGGACCGCTGCGACAGCGCACGGCGGGCCGCAGCGCGGGACCGGTCCGCCTCGTCGGGGACGCCTCCGGGTACGTCGACGCCCTCACCGGTGAGGGGCTCCGCGTCGGTTTCGCGCAGGCGCGTGCCGCGGTCGCGACCCTGGGGGACCCTGCGGCGTACGAACGGGCCTGGCGAGCGGCGACGCGCGACTACCGGGTCCTGACGTCCGGCCTCGTCCTCGCGGCGACCTCGCCGCTGCGGCCCGCCGTCGTGCCGCTCGCCCACCGCGCGCCGCGCGTGTACGGCGCCGTCGTGGAGCGCCTCGCCCGCTGAACCCTCGGCGCCGGAGGCACCTGCGGGGCGCGCCGCGGCGCCGCATCCGCCGGGCACCGGACCGTCCGCCTCGTGCGCGTCCCGGACGACCCTGAGGATCCGCCGCGAGGGCGCCGCCGCTCGTCGCGCGCGTCGGCGCGCCCAGGCCGATACTCGCCCGGTGCCCCGGACACCCGCCACC
>NZ_CAMPHH010000006.1 GCF_946885855.1 uncultured Actinotalea sp.
CGACGGCACGGGCGATCCCCACCCCTGAAAGGGACCACGATGAAGAAGTCACTGCTCCTCTCGGCCACCTCCGTCGCCGGCGCCGCGGCGCTCGTGGGCGGCATGACGATCGCTGCCTTCAACGACACCGAGACGGCCTCGTTCCCCTCCCCCGTGGTCGCCGGCTCCCTCGAGCTGGACCAGAAGGGGCTGACCATGCCGCTGCTCGTCGACAACATGAAGCCGGGCGACCACGCCGACTTCACGATCAAGCTCGAGAACGAGGGAACCCTGCCCGGCGTGCTCTACGGCATGCTGGCCGAGGTCAAGGGCATCGAGGACGGCTGCGAGGTCCGGGACGGGCTGATCGATCTCGAGCGGGTCGAGGCGCAGGTCGACGGCGACTGCGGGAACGTCTTCAGCGGCGGGGACCTCGAGCAGTACCTCGAGTACGAGTTCGTGCTGCCCGGCGGGCAGGTCGTCCCCGCCACGGAGACCGCGGAGGTCGGTCTCGGTGGGCTCGACGGCAGCACCGAGGGCTCCTACGTCCTGCGAGTGCGGTTCCGCAACGACCCCATGGCGGACAAGTGGGTCGTCCAGCAGCAGAACGACGCCCAGGGCGACGGCGCCGTAATCCCCCTCACGTTCGCCCTGGTGCTGTCCTGACCACCGTCGTGGTGCCCCGGCCGCCCGGCCGGGGCACCACCCCGTCCGAGACCCGGGAGACCTCCGATGCGCCTGATCCGCCGGACCGCAGCCGCTCTGGCCACCTCGCTGGCGGTTTTCGCGCTCCTGGCCGTCGGCCTCCTGTTCTTCCTGGTCCGGGGAGAGGGCTGGCTGCTGCAGACCGTCGCCACGGGCAGCATGGAGCCGACGATCCCGACCGGCAGCATCATCCTGTCCCGCCCGGTCGACCCGACGGCGGTCCGGATCGACGACGTCGTCGTGTTCGTCGCCCCGACCGGCGGCACCGTCTCGACGGGCGACGGGACCGCGTTCGAGGCGACCGAGCCGATGCTGGTGACTCATCGGGTCCTGGCCGTCGAGACCGGCGCGGACGCACCGGCCTTCCGTACCAAGGGCGACGCCAACGCCGACGAGGACCCCTGGCTGGTCGAGGCCGACGCGGTGCGCGCCGGCTACGTGGGTCATGTCCCCGAGCTGGGCACGGTGCTCGCGACGCCCGAGCTGCGTCGCTACCTCTTCCTCACGATCGCCGGTCTCGGCATGGTGGTCGTCGTCGCCGAGTGCGTCTCCATCGCACGTCAGCTGCGTCGCGCCGACCCCGGACCGGACTCCGCCGGCCGGCACCTGCGGGACCAGGTACCTCCCGCGACCGACCCGGCGTCCCCAGCGCCCGCCGAGCCACGCCACCCCGAGCCGCGCCACACCGAGCCGCGCCACGCCGCGCCGCCTCGCGCCCGGAGCACAGCCGCGTGATCAGGAGGGCGGGCGCCAGCCGGTCGCGCCCGCCCAGGCCTCCAGACGGGATCGCCGGCCGGTGAGCCAGTCCTGCTGAGCGGCGCCCCGAGCACGCCACGGGTGCCGCCCCGGTGTGCCGCCGCGGTCCGCGGCGTCCCGCCGCGCGGCGACGAGCTCCGTCCGGGCGGCGGCGTCCGCCCGGAGCCAGTCCCGCAGCGCGAGGGCGTCCCGCCAGGCCGGACTGCCGGCCACCCGGACGACGAGGTCCACCGCGCGGGCGGGGTCCGCGTTGCGGTGCAGCCGGCCGGCCGGCACCGCCCGCTCGTGGACCGCCGGGAACCCGGCGTCTGCCCAGGCCTCAGCCAGCGCCTCGGCGTCCTCCGGCGACGCCACGCCGACCTGGATCTCCACCACGTCCTCAGCCGGCACACCCGGCACGGCGGTGGCACCGACGTGCTCGACGTCCACCACCCGGGCGCCACCGACCCGCCGCAGGCGCGGGACGAGGCGGGCCGCCTGCACGTCCCAGGCCGAGAACCCGTCCGGCGGCGTGATCACCCCCCGGTCGTCCCGGTGCGCCGGGCGACGCTCGACGACGTTGCGCCCGTACTGGACGAGCCGGTCCCGCCAGAGCGCCTGGACCTCCTCGTCCACGGCCTGGCGGGGTCGGTCGGTGTCGACCCAGACGTCCGCCACCGCGTGCCGGGCCGCGTCGTCCGCCTGGGCGGCGATCCTCCGGCGCGCCTCCGGCTCGGCCATGCCGCGATCCGTCACCAGCCGCCGCACCCGCTCCTCAGCCGGGGCCGAGACGACGACGACGAGGTGGTAGCCGGGCGCGAGCCCCTTCTCGACGATGAGCGGGACGTCGTGGACGACGACGGCGTCGGCGGGCAACAGCGCGACGCGGGCCGCGGTGAGCTCCCGGACCCGGGGGTGGACGATCGCCTCGAGGCGCTGCCGGGCGTCGTCGTCGCCGAAGACGACCCGCGCCATCGCCGCACGGTCCAGCCCGCCGTCGGCGGCGAGGACCCCCCGGCCGAACGCCGCGATCACCGCCGCGAGGCCCGCCGAGCCGGGCGCGACCGCCTCCCGGGCCAACGCATCAGCGTCGAGCACCACCGCGCCGAGCCGGGCCAGCGTCGCCGCGACCGTCGACTTGCCCGCGCCGATGCCCCCCGTCAGTCCGATGTGCAGCACGCCGGCCAGCCTACGGACGTCAGGACGTCGCGCCGTGCGGGACCGCGGCATCGACGACGACGTCCAGCGCCGCGTCCGCGACGAGCCGGACAGCGCGGGCGAGCGTCTCGACCGGCACGCCGCCGGGGACGTGCACGAACCCGGCACGGACGTCGCCCCGGCCCGCCGCGAGCAGGGCCGACCGGTAGAAGACCGCGTTGCACACGTACGTCCCCGCGGTCATCGAGACCTCGGCGTCGATCCCCGCGTCGAGCAGACGCCGCAGCGCGCTCTTGACCGGCACCGTCGCCAGGAACGCGGTCGGGCCGCCCGGGACGACCGGCTCGTCAGCGGGCCGCGCGCCGTCGTTGTCCGGGATGCGCGCGTCGCACAGGTTCACGGCGAGCCGTTCCAGCCCGATCCGAGCACGGCCGGCCGCAAGGCCCACGCCGAGCACGACCGCCGGCTCGTGCACCGTCATGAGCTGCTCGACGAGCACCCCGGCCCGCCCGTACGCGACCGGCAGCTCCTGCGCGACGAGGGCCTCCGGGCGGTCCCAGGCGCGCTCGGCCAGCCGGACGGCCTCGATCGAGGGGTTGCGGTCGGCGCCGTCGAACGGCTCGAAGCCGGTCAGCAGGACGGTGCGGGGACGGGCGGCGGTCGACACCCGTGCACTGTAGGCGCGCGGGACGCGTCCGGGGACGACGGACGGCCCGCCACCGTGAGGTGACGGGCCGTCCGTGGCAGCCACGCGCGGGTCACCCCGCACGACCGACCGTGATCAGTTGCCGGTGAGCTTCTCGCGCAGCGCCGCGAGGGCCTCGTCCGACGCGAGCGTGCCGCCGGCGGGCTCGGCCGCCGAGGAGTAGCTCGACGCGGTCGACGCTCCGGAGTCGCCGCGACCGCCACCGCTGCTGCTGCTGGTGGTCGTGGTGGCCGCCTGGGCGTCCGCCTCGATCGCCTCGAGCACCTGCTTCTTGTGCGCCTCCCAGCGGGAGTGGGCGGCGGCGTACTGCGCCTCCCAGGCCTCGCGCTGCGTCTCGTAGCCCTCGAGCCACTCGTTGGTCTCCGGGTCGAAGCCCTCGGGGTACTTGTAGTTCCCCTTCTCGTCGTACTCGGCGGCCATGCCGTACAGCGCGGGGTCGAAGTCCTCGCTGTGGGGGTCCAGGCCCTCGTTCGCCTGCTTGAGCGAGAGCGAGATCCGGCGACGCTCGAGGTCGATGTCGATGACCTTGACGAACGTCTCGTCACCGACGTTGACGACCTGCTCGGGCAGGTCGACGTGCCGGACGGCGAGCTCGGAGATGTGGACCAGGCCCTCGATGCCGTCCTCGACGCGGACGAACGCGCCGAACGGGACGAGCTTGGTGACCTTGCCCGGCACGACCTGGCCGATCGCGTGCGTCCGGGCGAACGCCTGCCACGGGTCCTCCTGCGTCGCCTTGAGCGACAGCGAGACCCGCTCGCGGTCGAAGTCGACGTCGAGCACCTCGACCGTGACCTCCTGGCCGACCTCGACGACCTCGGACGGGTGGTCGATGTGCTTCCAGGACAGCTCGGAGACGTGCACGAGGCCGTCGACACCGCCGAGGTCGACGAAGGCGCCGAAGTTGACGATCGAGGAGACGACACCCGGCCGCACCTGGCCCTTCTGCAGGGTCTGCAGGAAGGTGGAGCGGACCTCCGACTGCGTCTGCTCGAGCCAGGCGCGGCGCGACAGGACGACGTTGTTGCGGTTCTTGTCGAGCTCGATGATCTTCGCCTCGATCTCCTTGCCGACGTACGGCTGGAGGTCGCGGACGCGACGCATCTCGACGAGCGACGCCGGGAGGAAGCCGCGCAGGCCGATGTCGAGGATGAGGCCGCCCTTGACGACCTCGATGACGGTGCCGGTGACGACGCCGTCCTCCTCCTTGATCTTCTCGATCGTGCCCCAGGCGCGCTCGTACTGGGCACGCTTCTTGGACAGGATCAGCCGGCCCTCCTTGTCCTCCTTCTGGAGGACCAGGGCCTCGACCGCGTCCCCGACCTTGACGACCTCGTCCGGGTCGACGTCGTGCTTGATCGAGAGCTCGCGCGAGGGGATGACCCCCTCGGTCTTGTAGCCGATGTCGAGGAGGACCTCGTCGCGGTCGACCTTGACGATGGTGCCCTCGACGATGTCGCCGTCGTTGAAGTACTTGATGGTCGCGTCGATGGCAGCGAGGAAGTCCTCGGCCGTGCCGATGTCGTTGATCGCGACCTGCGGCGTCGTCGGCTTGGCGGGGGTGGAGATGGTCATTGAGTTTCGAGCTCCGATGCGGACAGGGAGTAGTGCGGACAGGGAACGTGCTGTGCTGCTGGTGGATCGCTGCTCGGCGGGCCCCGGGCCGCCCCGGCCGCAAGAACGGCGCAGGATGCCTCCGGGGTGCGCTGCGAAGGCAGCAGCGGGACGCATGAACCGGGCAGAACCGGCGCAGGACGCGTCACGCCACCGGCCATCTTAGGCAGGTGGCGAAACGGGGGTCAAAAGGTCGTCAGGCGAGCACCTGCGCGGTGCGCAGCAGGTCCGACGGCACCCGCTTCGGCCTCCCCGCCACCTCGGCGAGGGGCACGAGCACGACCTCCTCGCCCCGCAGTGCGGTCATCACCCCGGTCCGCCCCTCGACGACCGCGTCGATCGCCGCGACACCGAACCGGCTGCCCAGGATCCGGTCGGTCGGCGTCGGCGAACCGCCGCGCTGCACGTGGCCGAGGATCGTCACCCGCGTGTCGAACCCCGTCCGGTCCGCGATCTCGTGCGCGAGGCGGTCCCCCACCGCGCCCGCCACGATCTCGCCGAACCGGCCCAGCTGCGTCGTGAAGTCCATCGAGCCCCCGCGACGCGGCTCCGCCCCCTCCGCCACCACGACGATGGAGAAGTTGGCGTGCGCCCGGTGCCGGTGCTTGAGGAACCGCACGACCTGGTCGATGTCGAAGGGGTCCTCCGGGGTCAGGACCAGCTCGGCACCGCCCGCGATGCCGGCGTTGACCGCGATCCACCCGGCGTGGCGGCCCATGACCTCCACGACCATGACCCGGTTGTGGCTCTCCGCGGTGGTGTGGATCCGGTCGATCGCCTCCGTGGCGATGTTCACCGCGGTGTGGAAGCCGATCGACAGGTCCGTCCCGGAGACGTCGTTGTCGATGGTCTTCGGGATGGCGACGATCCGGACGCCCGCCTCGGCGACCTTGCTCGCGGCGTGGAGGGTGCCGTCGCCACCGATGCAGATGAGCGCCTCGATGCGCTCGGCCTCCAGGGTCGCCATCACCGCGTCGATCCCGCCGTCCTCCGCGTTCGGGTGGAACCGCGCGGTGCCGAGCAGCGTGCCTCCGACGGGCAGGACGTTGCGGATGTGCTGCCGTCCGAGCGGCATGACGTCGCCCTCGACGACCCCCCGCCACCCGTTGCGGAACCCGATGATCGAGTGGCCGTACGTGCCCTCGCCGTGCTTCACCACCGCACGGATCGCCGCGTTGAGGCCCGGGCAGTCCCCGCCACCGGTCAGCAGTCCGACACGCACAGGGGTACTCCTTCGGGACGAGGGCGGGGGCCGGTGCGAGGCAGCAGCGCTGCACCTCGATCACCCTAACCGGGCCCGGTGCGGGCGGCGGCGGGCAGAGGTCCTGCGTCCCTCCCGCCCGCCGGTCCGCGGGTACGAAGGGGTCCGACGGCGCCGCGCTGCGGCCGTCCCGCCCGCGCCGAGGCCGGAGCACCCGGCGTCGGAGGGTCAGGCCGCGCGTGGACCGAGGTCGAGGCGCCCGCCGGGGATGGCGTCCAGCAGGGCGCGCGTGTAGTCCTGCTGCGGACGGTCGAAGACGTCGTCCACGGTCCCCTGCTCGACGATCCGCCCCTGCTCCATGACGCACACCTGGTCCGCGATCTGCCGGACCACCGCGAGGTCGTGGCTGATGAAGAGGTAGGAGAGACCGAGCCGGTGCTGGAGGTCGGCGAGCAGGTGCAGGATCTGCGACTGCACGATGACGTCGAGCGCCGAGACCGCCTCGTCGCACACGACGAGCTCCGGCTCGAGGGCCAGCGCCCGCGCGATCGCGACGCGCTGACGCTGCCCGCCCGAGAGCTCCGCGGGGTAGCGCCGCAGCAGGGCGGTGGGCAGGGCGACCGCGTCCATGAGCTCCAGCACCCGCTCCCGGCGCCGGGCCGCGTCGCCCACATCGTGCGCGCGCAGGGGCTCCTCGATGGTGCGGTAGATCGTGTAGAGCGGGTCGAGCGAGGAGTACGGGTCCTGGAAGACCGGCTGGACCTTCCGCCGGAACGCCACCTCCGCCGCCCTCGTGCGGGCGCCGACCTCCTCACCGTCGACGCGGATCGTGCCCGACGTCGGCTCGAGCAGGTCCAGCACCATGCGCGCGACGGTGGACTTGCCCGATCCGGACTCTCCCACGATGGCCGTCGTCGTCCCGCGCGGGATCGCGAAGCTGACGCCGTCCACCGCGGTGAGCTCGGTGCCACGGGAGAACAGGCCCTTGCCGCGCAGCCGGAACACCTTGGTGACGTCCTCGACCTCGACGATCGGCCGGGCATCGGCCGGGGTGGACGGCGCCTCGGCCGCGGCGTCCGCCGAGGGCGAGAGCAGGTCGTCGCCGTACTCGAGCTCCCGGCCGCTGGTCCGCGCGAGCTGGATGCGACGCGACGCCAGCGACGGCGCCGCGGCCAGCAGCCGCCGCGTGTACTCGTGCTGCGGGTCGCGCAGCAGGTCTTCCGCGGCCCCGGTCTCGACCACCTCGCCGCGGTACATGACGACGACGCGCTGAGCCCGCTCGGCCGCGAGCCCCAGGTCGTGCGTGATGAGCAGCACGGCGGTCCCGAGCTCGTGCGTCAGCGCCTCGAGCCCGTCGAGGATCGTGCGCTGGACGGTGACGTCGAGCGCCGACGTCGGCTCGTCCGCGATGAGCAGCCGCGGCCGGCAGGACAGGCCCATGGCGATGAGCGCCCGCTGCCGCATGCCGCCGGAGAACTCGTGCGGGTACTGCTGGGCGCGCCGGCGTGCGTCCGGGAGCCCGGCCTCCTCGAGGAGCTCGATCGCGCGCCGTCGCGCCTGCTCCCCCCGCGCGATGCCGTTGTCCTCCAATGCCTCGACGATCTGCGCCCCGACGCGCAGCACCGGGTTGAGGTTGGACATCGGGTCCTGCGGGACCATGCCGATGTCCTTGCCCCGCATCCGGGCGATGCCCGCGCCGCCGCGCTCGGTGAGGTCCTTGCCGTCGAACAGGATCGACCCGCCGCTCACGCGGCCGTTCTGGGCGAGCAGTCCGATGACGGCGGCCGCGGTGGTCGACTTGCCCGAGCCGGACTCCCCGACGACGGCCACGGTCTCCCCCGGCAGCACGTCGAAGGACGCCCCGCGCACCGCCGTCGTCGTGCCCTGGTCGGTGGTGAAGGAGACCTCGAGGTCCCGGATGCTCAGCAACGGGGTGACACCCACGCCGGTCACCTCTTCCTCGTCTTGGGGTCGAGTGCCTCGCGCAGCGCCTCGCCGAACAGCGTGAAGCCCAGCGCGGTGATCGCGATGAGGGCGCCCGGCCACAGGGCGAGCCGCGGCGCCACCTCCAGCTCGTTCTGGGCCGCGGTGAGCATGCGCCCCCACTCCGCGGTCGTCGGCGATCCACCGCCGAGGCCGAGGAAGGACAGCGCGGCCGCCTCGATGACCGCGGTCGCCAGCATGAGCGTCGCCTGGACGATGACGGGACCGAGGCTGTTCGGCAGGACGTGGCTCATCGTCACGGTGCGTCGGGACAGGCCGAGCGACCGCGCGGCGAGCACGTAGTCCTGGCCGCGCTGGGCCAGCATCGTGCCCCGCAGGAGGCGCGCGAAGATCGGGACCTGGACGACGCCGATGGCGACCACGACGGCGACGGGCGACTGCCCGATGACCGCGGCGATGGAGACGGCCAGCAGCAGCGACGGCACGGAGAGCATGAGGTCGACGAACCGCATCGTCACCGTGTCCACCCACCCGCCGAAGGCGCCGGCCAGCAGCCCGACGAGGGCGCCGCCGACGAGGCCGAGCACCGTCGACAGCACGCCGATGACCAGCGACGCCCGCGCGCCCCAGATGAGCTTGGAGAAGAGGTCGCCCCCGTAGCGGTCGAGGCCGAGCAGGTACTCGGCGGAAGGACCGGGGATGAACGTCGGCCGGATCTCCGCGCGGCCGGGCAGCTCCTGCGGGCCGTACGGGGCGAGCACGGGCGCGAGCAGCGCGACGAGGACGAAGGCGAGGACGATGACGGCGCCGAGGATCGCCCCGGGGTTGCGCCGCAGGCGCCGGGCCGCGACGCGCCAGATGCTCGCGCCCTCGTCACCGGATCCGGGGTCGTGCGGCCCGCGGGTGCTGCCGAGCACGTCGTCCTGGAGGGCGGCCCGTGCCGCCGGGTCGGTCGTCATCGGGCACGCATCCTCGGGTCGATGAGTCCGTAGGAGACGTCCACGGCCAGGTTGACCAGCGCGTAGACCACCGCGATGAACAGGATGAAGCCCTGCAGCACGGCGTAGTCGAGGTTGAAGACGGCGTTCGCCAGGAAGCTGCCGATGCCGTTGAACGCGAAGACCGTCTCGGTGAGCACCGCTCCCGACAGCAGGAGACCGACCTGCAGGCCGATGGTCGTCGCGACGGGCAGCATCGCGTTGCGCAGCACGACGCGGCGGCGCAGCCGGGAGGCGCTGAGCCCCTTCGCCCGTGCGGTGCGCACGTAGTCGGCGTTCTGCACCTCGATGACCGACGCCCGCGTGATGCGCGCGATGATCGCCAGCGGGATCGAGCCCAGGGCGACCGCCGGGAGGACGAGGTGCAGGAGGGCGTCCCAGGCGGCGTCCCACTCGCGGGTCAGCAGGCCGTCGAGGACGTAGAAGCCCGTGGGGTGGGTCGCGACCATGGACGCCGACTGCCGCCCGGCGGACGGGAACAGGCCGAGCTGGACGGCGAACAGCCACTTGAGCAGGAACGCGAGGAAGAACACGGGGATCGTCACGCCGAGGAGCGAGGCGAGGACCGTCGTGTGGTCCAGGAGACGGCCCTGGTGCCGTGCGGCGACGTACCCGAGCGGGATGCCGATGCCGACGGCGATGACGAGCGCCAGGACGGTGAGCTCGATCGTCGCGGGGAACCGCGCGAGGAACTCGTCGAGGACCGGCCGTGCGGTCCGCGTGGAGACCCCGAAGTTGCCTTGGAGCAGCTGACCGAGCCAGGTGACGTACTGCTCCAGGAGGGGGCGGTCGAAGCCGTAGAGACGGTTGATCCGCTCCACCGCCTCCGGGGTGGCGCGCTCCCCCAGGAGGGCCGTCGCCGGCCCTCCCGGGAGAGCGCGCACCCACAGGAACAGCAGGACGGACAGACCGAGCAGCGTCGGGATGAGCAGCGCCAGACGCTGCAGGACCAGTCTGACCATTCCGGTGGTGCCGTCCCGTCCCTCAGTCGTCCAGCGTGACGACGTTGTAGACCTCGTCCTGGACCGGCGACGCGGGGTAGTTGCCGACGCCCGGGGCGAAGGCCAGCGACGGGACGGGGTGCGCGAGCGGGACGCCGGGCAGCCGCTCCATGATCGCCTCGTTCGCCGCCTCGTACGCCGCCGTCTGCTCCTCGACGCTCGTCTGGTAGCGCGCGTCGCCGATCATCTGGAACAGCTCCGGGTCGTCGAAGCCCCACTCGTTCGACGGCGCCCCGAAGAAGACGCCGATGAAGTTGTAGGTGTCGTTGTAGTCGCCGGTCCAGCCCAGCAGGTGCAGACCGTGGTCGGCGGTGCCCTGCATGCGGTCCAGGTAGTCCGGGGCCCACGGCTCGGGCACCGGGTTGATCGTGATGCCGACCTCCTCGAGGTCCGCGGAGATCGACTGGAACACCTGCTCCGGCGTGGGCATGTACGGCCGCGACACGTTCGTCGGGTAGTTGAAGTCGATCGTCACGCCCTCCGCGCCGGCCTCGGCGAGGAGCTCGCGCGCCCGCTCCGGGTCGTACTCGTAGGTCGTGACGTCCTCGCTCCACCCGGCGACCGACGGCGGGACGAAGTTCGTCGCGATCTCCGTGCCCTCGGGCAGCGTCTGCGCGACGAGCGCCTCCTTGTTGATCGCGTGGGCGATCGCCTGACGGACCCTGAGGTCCTGCAGGGCCGGGTCGGCCTGGTTCATGCCGAGGTACAGGACGTTGAACGGCTCCCGGTTGACGATCTGGAAGCCGGCGTCCTCCAGCGCCACGACGTCCGCCGGGCCGACGAGGTCGTACCCGTCGATGTCGCCCGCCTGGAGCGCCTGACGCCGCGCCGTGGCGTCGGCGATGACGGGGAACACGATCCGCTGGACCTGACCCTGCTCACCCCAGTAGTCGGGGTTCGCCGCGAGCCGGACCTCCTGGCCCCGGGTCCACGACTCGAAGACGAACGGGCCGGTCCCCGTCGGGTGCTGGGTCGCGTACGCGGGCAGGACGGGTGCCGACTCGTCGCCGCCCACCTCGTCCGCCCCGTACTCCTGCAGCGCCGTCGGCGACTGCATGGAGAACGCCGGCAGCGACAGCGCGGAGATGAACTCCGGCAGCGGGCTCTGCAGCGTGATGACGGCCGTGGTCTCGTCCACCGCGTCGCAGCTCTCGTACTTGCCGGTGCCGTCGAGGGACTCGACGTCGCTGGACGCGAAGCCGCCGTTCACCTTCTGCCAGTAGTACGACAGGCTCTCCGACTGCAGCACACCGGTGAAGTTGTTCCACCGGTCGAAGTTGAAGCACACGGCCTCGGCATCGAAGGGCGTGCCGTCGTGGAAGGTCACGCCCTCCTTGAGCGCGAACTCGTAGGTCAGTCCGTCCTCGCTGACGTCCCAGGACTCCGCCAGGAGCGGCGCCGGGTCGGCCGTGCCGGGCTCGGTGCCGACGAGCCCCTCGAAGATCTGCCGCGCGACGCGGAACGACTCGCCGTCGTTGGCGAACGCCGGGTCGAGCGACGCCGGGTCGGACGACGCGGCGAAGATGAACGTGTCGCGGCTCCCCCCGTCGCTGCTGCTCCCGGTCCCCTCGTCGGTCGCCTCCGTGTCGCGGTCGCTCTCCGCGCACGCCGTCAGGGCCAGGGCGGTCACGGCAGCCAGCGCCGTGGTCCTCAAAGCCTTCCTCACACCATCACCTCGCGTCTCGTGTCCCCGGCGCGCCACTGCGCACGGGCGGGTCCGGTCGGGCTCGGCCTCGCGCGTCGACACCGGGCGGGCGTCGACGAGCAAGGTCGACTCCGGTGAACGACAGTTCACCGGCGGAACCCGGAGAGACTAGCCCCATGGACGGACCTGGCCCGGCATCGGCCGGCTACCGACACGCCGACGACGACGGCGCCGCGGCCCGCCGGTGGTGGGACGCGCACGCCGCGGAGTACCTCGACGAGCACGGCGACGCGCTGGGCGTCGCGGACTTCCGATGGTGCCCGGAGGGGCTGCGCGAGGAGGACGCACGGCTCCTCGGGGACCTCACCGGCCGCCGCGTGCTCGAGGTGGGCGCCGGGGCGGCGCAGTGCACGCGCTGGCTCCGGGCGCGGGCTGTCGACGCGGTGGCCAGCGACGTCTCCGCGGGCATGCTCGCCGCCGCCCGACGGCTCGACGCCGTAGCCGGCACGACGACGCCCCTGCTGCAGGCCGACGCCCGGCAGATCCCGTTGCGGGATGCCGCCGTCGACGTCGTGTTCACGGCGTACGGCGCGATCCCCTTCGTCCCGGACGCGGACGCGGTGCACCGCGAGGCCGCCCGGGTACTGCGCCCGGGCGGACGCTGGGTGTTCGCCGTGACCCACCCCGTGCGGTGGGCCTTCCCCGACGACCCGGGCGAGCGCGGGCTGACGGCGACGCGCTCGTACTTCGACAGGACGCCCTACGTCGAGGTCGGCGAGGACGGGGTCGTCGCGTACGCCGAGTACCACCGCACGCTCGGCGACCACGTCCGCGACGTGGTCGCTGCGGGCCTGCGACTGATCGACGTGGTCGAGCCCGAGTGGCCCGCGAGCACGACGCGCACCTGGGGCGGCTGGAGCCCGTTGCGGGGTCGGCGCATCCCGGGGACGGCCGTCTTCGTCGCGGTCAAGGACTGAGGAGACCGCCGAGCCCCACCGCCGGAGGTCCGGCTCCACGGCGGCGCGCCCGCGCCTGCCTCAGTGGCCCGCCTCGTGCCAGCTCCGCCCCACGCCCACCGACACGTCCAGCGGCACCGACATCTCGACCGCTCGCCCCATCTGGTCGCGCACGAGCGCCTCGACCGCCTCCCGCTCGCCGGGCGCGACCTCGAGCACGAGCTCGTCGTGGACCTGCAGGAGCAGCCGCGACCGGAGACCGTCGGTCCGCAGCTGCCGGTCGACCCCGAGCATCGCGACCTTGATGATGTCCGCCGCGCTCCCCTGGATGGGCGCGTTGAGGGCCATGCGCTCCGCCATCTCGCGCCGCTGCCGGTTGTCGCTCGTGAGGTCCGGCAGGTACCGGCGGCGCCCGAGGATCGTGGCGGTGTAGCCGCTGCGGCGGGCCTCGTCCACCACCCCGGCGAGGTACTCCCGCACGCCGCCGAACCGGGCGAAGTAGTCCTCCATGAGCCCGGAGGCCTCGGACACCGGGATGGCGAGCTGCTTGGACAGCCCGAAGGCCGACAACCCGTACGCGAGGCCGTAGGACATCGCCTTGATCTTCGACCGCATGGCGGGCGTCACCGCGTCCGTCGCGACGCCGAAGACCCGGGAGCCGACGAAGTTGTGCAGGTCCTCCCCGGAGCGGAACGCGTCGATGAGGCCGGCGTCTCCCGAGAGGTGCGCCATGATCCGCATCTCGATCTGGCTGTAGTCGGCGGTCAGGAGGGTCTCGTAGCCCTCCCCGACGACGAACGCCCGTCGGATCTGCCGCCCGGCCTCGGTGCGGATCGGGATGTTCTGCAGGTTCGGGTCGGTCGACGAGAGCCGCCCGGTCGCCGCGATGGTCTGCTGGAACGTGGTGTGGATACGACCGTCGTCGCCGATCGACCGGACCAGGCCCTCGACCGTCTGCCGCAGCCGGGACGCGTCCCGGTGCGCCAGGAGGTGGGCGAGGAAGGGGTGCTCGGTGCGCTCGAACAGGTCGGTGAGCGACGCCGCGTCCGTCGTCCAGCCGGTCTTGATCTTCTTCGTCTTCGGCATGCCGAGCTGGTCGAACAGGACCTCCTGCAGCTGCTTGGGCGACCCGAGGTTCACCTCCCGCCCGATGACCTCGTACGCCTCCGCGGCGGCGTCCGCGACGGCGGCCGCGAACTCCCGCTCCAGCCCGTCGAGGTACTCCCGGTCGGCCGCGATGCCCGACCGCTCCATCCGGGCCAGGACGTCGACGAGCGGCAGCTCGACGTCGCCGAGGAGCTCGTGGGCCCCGCGGTCCTCCAGCTCGCCCTGGAGCACCTCCGCGAGCTCCGCCACGGCGGCAGCGCGCACCGCCGTCGACTGGTGGGGCGGACCACCGTCGACCGAGAGGTCGAGCGCGCCCTGCGCGCCGTCGTCGGCGTCCTCGGTCCGCAGCTCGCGGTGCAGGTGGCGGATCGACAGGTCCGCCAGGTCGTACGACCGCTGGTCGGGGTGGCACAGGTACGAGGCGAGGAGCGTGTCGACGACGACGCCGCCCAGCGCCAGGCCGCGACCGGCGAGGGCGTGCCACGCGTCCTTGGCACCGTGCACGGCCTTGGCGGCCCCGGGGTCGGCGAGCCACGCGGCCAGCGCCGCCTCGTCGTCGGGCCCGAGCTCGGCGAGGTCGAGGACCACGGCGTGGTCGGCCCCGTCCGCGACGGCCAGCGCCCAGGCGTCGCCGCGCGTGGGCGCCGACGTGCCGGCCACCTCGATCGCCAGTCGTCGTCCGGCCCGGGCGGCGAGCCACGCGCCCAGCTCCCCCGGCCCGGGCACCGTCACGTCCAGGCGGAAGCCCTCCGCCTCGACGACGTCCTCGGGGACCATGGCGAAGAGCCGCTCGCGCAGGGTGCGGAACTCCAGCGCGTCGAAGACCCGGTGCATCGCCTCCCGGTCCCAGGGCCGCACGGCGCAGTCGCCGGCCGCGACCGGCAGCTCGACGTCGCGGACCGCGCCGTTGAGGCGGCGGTTGACGCGGACTTGATCGAGGCATGACCGGAGGCTCTCGCCCGCCTTGCCGGTGATCGTCGCGGCGGACGCCAGCACGCCGTCCAGACCGCCGTACGTCGCGATCCACTTGGCCGCCGTCTTGGGGCCCACGCCCGGGACACCGGGCAGGTTGTCGCTCGTCTCCCCGACCAGGGCCGCCAGGTCCGGGTAGGACGCCGGCGGCACGCCGTACTTCTCCTCGACGCCGGCAGGGGTGAAGCGCACGAGGTCCGAGACGCCCTTGCGGGGGTACAGGACCGTCACGTCCGGGGCGACGAGCTGGAGGGCGTCGCGGTCCCCGGTGCAGACGAGGACGTCCATGCCGGCCGCCTGGGCCTGCGTGACGAGCGTCGCGATGATGTCGTCGGCCTCGAAGCCCTCCTTCTGCAGCGTCGTGATGTTGAGCGAGTCGAGGATCTCCCGGATGAGCGGGACCTGGCCGCTGAACTCCGACGGCGTCGCGTCCCGGGTCGCCTTGTAGGCGGGATACTCCTCGGTGCGGAACGTCACGCGTCCCGCGTCGAAGGCGACGGCCACGTGGGTGGGCTGCTCGTCCCGCAGCAGGTTGGCGAGCATGGAGGTGAAGCCGTAGACGGCGTTGGTGGTCTGACCGGTCCGGGTGGAGAAGTTCTCCGCCGGCAGGGCGAAGAACGCCCGGTAGGCCATGGAGTGGCCGTCGACGAGGAGCAGGAGGGGCCGGGTTCGCGCCTGGTCAGTCACGGGTGCCAACCTAGCGGGCATGACCGACACGCCCGGTGCCGAGCCCCGTCCCGTCCCCAGCGCGCCCACCGGGGTGGACGCGGCCCCCGCAGCGCCCGGGGCGAGCGCCCCGGGAGCCTCCGACGACGCCCTGGCCCAGGTGCAGGCGTCCCTGGCCGGCACGCTCATGGAGCGCATGGGCATCCAGATCCTCGAGGCGTCGCCGACGCGCCTGGTCGGGACGATGCCGGTGCTCGGCAACACCCAGCCCTACGGGCTGCTCCACGGCGGTGCGTCCGTCGTGCTCGCGGAGACGCTCGGCTCGTACGGCGCGATGCTCCACGCGGGACCGGGACGGCGCGCCGTCGGCGTCGAGGTGGGTGCGAGCCACCACCGTTCCGCGACGACCGGGCTCGTCACCGGCACCGCGACCGCCCTGCACCTGGGCAGCACGACCGCCGTCTACGAGATCGTGGTCGAGGACTCCAGGTCGAAGCGCGTGTGCACGGCCCGGCTCACCTGCTTGCTGATCGAGCGTCGCCCGGACTGAGCCGCCTGCTCCGCCGTCGCGCTGCGCGCCGGCGCCGCGTGGCCGGCCTTCGGCGAGGTCGGCTCCCCCGCGGCACCCTCACCGCCGTCACCCCCGCGGCGGCGGCTCTCGCGGCGCCGCGCGATGAGGTCCTCGATCCGCCGCGGCGACCGCCGCGCGACCGGGGCGTCGTGCGTGAGCCGGCGGTGCAGCGCCGCCGTCGTCGCGACGCGGTGCCCCGCCGCGGGCGCGAAGCCGAGCTGGACGAAGAACCGCTGCATCCCCCGCGCGCCGGGCAGGGGCGCGACGTAGACGTGCTCGGCGCCCGCCGCGACGGCCAGCTCGGTGGCACCGAGCATCAGCGCGTGGCCCACGCCACGGCGGCGGTGGGCGGGGGCGACGTAGACGGCGTCCACCGCGAGGCTCGTGCGGTCGGTGAAGAGGTTGGGCTCGGTCAGTCGACCGAGCAGCAGCCCGACGACGTCGGCACCGCTCACCGCGACGAGGACGGTGCCGCCCGGCACGGCGGTCAGCGTGCCGAGCTGCTGGGCGAGCTGGTCGCGCTCGGCCGTGCAGACCTGGGAGCCGACCGACGACTCCGCCCGGGCCGCCAGGACGAGGTCCAGCACCCCGTCGACGTCCTCCGGGCGGACCTGCCGCACCTCGACACCAGGACGCACGGGTGTCCTCCTTCGGAACGGGGACCGGGCGGTCGGGGGGCAGCCCGGAGATGACGAAAAGATAACGGTCCGCGCCCGCCCGGGGAAGTCACGGCGTCCGATCGGGGACACGCCGGGGAAAGCACTGAGACGGAGGTAGGCGTGACGCCGATCACCTGGCATCCTCTCCCCGTCATGAAACGTCCATGACATCCGGATTGCCTACCGTTGCCGCGCCGCCCGGTGCGGCGACGCGGGGCCCGACGCGGGCACCGACGCCCGTGGACGAACGAGCGCGAGAGCGCACGGCAGACGGAGGGCACACGTGCCACCTGCAGCGACCCCCCGAACGAGGCTGCGCAGCGCCCGTGCGCCACGCCGCACCGGCCTGGTGGCCGGCCTGCTCCTCGCGCTGGGCACCCTCGTCACGCTCCTCGCTCCCCCCGCGACCGCCCAGGCGGAGATCTGCACGCCCACCCCGAGCACCGCATGCCTCAACGGGACGATCCGGACGGCCGCCGGGGAGCCCGCGGTGGGCGTCGCGATCTCGATCACGGGCCCGGAGGAGGTCTCGGCGGTGACCGGCGCCGACGGGCGCTGGTCCGTCGAGGTGACCACCGCCGGCGAGTACGCCGTGGCGGTGGACGAGGCGACCCTCCCGGCCGGCGAGACGCTGCGCGACCCCGCGTCGAACCCGCGCACCGTCACCGTGACCCTCGGGTCCTCCGGCGGGGCGCTCTTCCCCCTCGGCGAGCCCGCAGCGCCCAGCGCGCCGCCGGGTGACGGCACCGACGGCGAGTCCGAGGGACCGGCCGAGCCGGCCCCGGGCGGCAGCGGCGAGCCGGGCCTGGACACGCCCACGCAGGGCGGGACGGGCGGCAGCTCGATCACCTGGGACCGTGTCGCCCAGCAGGCCACCGCGGGCCTCGTCTTCGGCACGCTGCTCGCCCTCGCGTCCGTCGGCCTCTCCCTGATCTTCGGCACGACCGGGCTGAGCAACTTCGCTCACGCGGAGATGGTCACGCTCGGCGGCCTGGCCGCCTACGTGTTCGTCCAGCTCGTCGGCCTGCCGCTGGTCCCGGCCGCGATCCTCGCGGTGCTGGTCGGGGCGCTCGCCGGCTGGGTCCAGGACGCCGGCATGTGGAAGCCCCTACGCCGCCGGCGCGTGGGGCTGACCCAGCAGCTCATCGTGACGATCGGACTGGCCATCACGGCCCAGTACGTCTTCCAGTTCTTCTTCGGGGGTGGGTCCCTGCGGATCGTCACGGCGAACCCGACGACGGTCGACCTCGGCCCGGTCTTCATCACGACGCAGTCGCTCGTCGGCCTCGTCGTCGGCCTGCTCGTCCTCGGCGGGGTGGCCTACTTCCTCGTGGGCACCCGGACCGGACGGGCCACCCGCGCCGTCTCGGACAACCCCGCCCTGGCGGCCGCGTCGGGCATCGCGGTGGACCGGATCATCCGCCTCGTGTGGACGATCGGCGGCGCGCTGGCGGCCCTCGGCGGCGTCTTCCTCGGCCTGTACTTCAACGCCACCGCGTGGAACATGGGCGCCACCATCCTGCTGCTCATGTTCGCGGCGGTCACGCTCGGGGGTCTCGGGACCGCCTTCGGGGCGCTGGTCGGCTCCCTCGTGATCGGCCTCGTGGTCGAGCTGTCGAACCTCGTGATCCCGTCGGACATGAGGTACGCCGGCGCTCTCGTCATCCTCATCCTCGTGCTGCTCCTGCGGCCCCAGGGCATCCTCGGCCGGGCCGAGCGGATCGGATAAGGCGGTCAGCATGGACTTCGAACGCATCCTCACGACCGTCGCGGGCGAGCTGTTCGCCCCGACGACGGCGGCCTACGCCCTGGCGGCGATCGGGCTGAACATCCACTTCGGCCTCACGGGCCTGCTGAACTTCGGCCAGGCGGGCTTCATGCTGCTCGGCGCCTACGGGTTCGCGGTCTCGACGATCGCCGGCTTCCCGATCTGGGCGGCGCTCCTGGTGGCCGTCGCGTGCTCGACGGTGTTCGCGCTCATCCTGGGCATCCCCACGCTGAAGCTCCGCGGCGACTACCTCGCGATCGTCACCATCGCCGCCGCCGAGATCGTCCGGATCGTCGGGCGGTCCACCGCCCTGACGAGCGTCACCGGGGCGTCGTCCGGCCTGCGCGGGGACAGCTACAAGGAGACGTTCCACGCCCTCTCGCCGTTCGGCGAGGGCAGCAGCACGATCGGCCCGTTCACCTACTCCAACAGCTTCTCGAACAGCTGGTGGCTGCGCCTGGTCGCGTGGGTCGTCGTCGCCCTCGCCTGCCTGCTCGTGTGGCGGCTCATGCGCAGCCCCTGGGGCCGCGTGCTCAAGGGCATCCGGGAGGACGAGGACGCCGTGCGCTCGCTCGGCAAGAACGTCTACGCCTACAAGATGCAGGCACTCGTGCTGGGTGGCGTGATCGGCTCGGTCGCGGGGATCATCTACGTGCTCCCCCGCGCCGTCCAACCCGACTCGATGGGCCGGCCGATGACGTTCTGGATCTGGACGATCCTGCTCCTCGGCGGTGCAGCGACGGTGTTCGGCCCGGTCCTCGGTGCGATGCTGTTCTGGTCGGTGCTCATGCTCATCCGCGTGGTCGGCCGGGCCACGATCCCCGACTCGGTCATGTCGACCGCTCAGATCGAGCAGTTCGGCTGGATCGTCGTCGGCGTGACCCTGATGCTCCTGGTGATCTTCCGACCACAAGGCATCCTGGGCGACAAGAAGGAGCTGGCGATCAATGTCCGCTGAGGCCGCGACGGCCCTCACCGCCGTCCCCCGCACCCCTGGCGCCCCCAAGCCGGACCCGATCCTCGTCGCCGACGACGTGACCCGGCGGTTCGGCGGCATGACCGCTGTCGACGTCAGGCACCTCGAGGTGCAGCGCGGCGCGATCACCGCCCTCATCGGGCCGAACGGCGCCGGCAAGACGACCCTGTTCAACCTGCTCACCGGGTTCGACCAGCCGAACTCCGGGACGTGGACCTTCGAGGGCCGCTCCCTCGCAGGCGTGCCCGCGGCGCGCGTCTCCAAGGCGGGGATGGTGCGGACCTTCCAGCTCACCAAGGCCCTCAGCCGCATGACGGTGCTGGAGAACATGCGCCTCGGCGCGAAGGACCAGCCGGGAGAGAACCTCGCCCGGGCCCTGGTGCCACCGCTGTGGCGCTCCCGCGAGAAGGAGATCACCGCGAAGGCCGAGGAGCTCCTCGCCCGCTTCAAGCTCCACGAGAAGCGCGACGACTTCGCCGGCAGCCTGTCCGGCGGCCAGCGCAAGCTCCTCGAGATGGCGCGCGCGCTCATGAGCGACCCCACCATGGTGATGCTCGACGAGCCGATGGCAGGCGTGAACCCCGCCCTGACGCAGTCCCTCCTCGGGCACATCCAGGCGCTGCGCGACGACGGGACCACCGTCCTGTTCGTCGAGCACGACATGCACATGGTCCGGCACATCTCCGACTGGGTCGCTGTGATGGCCGAGGGGCGCCTCGTCGCCGAGGGTCCCCCGGGCACGGTCATGGCGGACCCCGCCGTCGTCGACGCCTACCTGGGCGCCCACCACGACACCGACCTCGGCGACGACCGGCTGCTCGACGAGTCCGTCGCGCGCCGACTCGAGGAGGAGGCCGCCGCCGAGGAGCGCGCCCACCAGGAGGAGCAGCGATGACGACGACGTCCCCGTCCCCCGCCACCGCGCGTCCGCCCGGGGGTGAGCCCCTGCTCGTCGCGGACGACCTCGTCGCCGGCTACCTGCCGGGCGTCAACATCCTCGACGGGTGCGACCTGGTGCTGCACCCCGGGGAGCTCATCGGGATCATCGGGCCCAACGGCGCCGGCAAGTCCACCCTCCTCAAGGCGCTCTTCGGCCTCGTGACGATCCGCAGCGGCACCGTGACGCTCGGCGGGGAGAACATCACCAACCTGCGGGCCGACGCGCTCGTCCACCGCGGGGTGGGCTTCGTGCCGCAGAACAACAACGTCTTCCCGACGCTGACCATCGAGGAGAACCTCCAGATGGGCGGCTTCCAGCGGCCCAAGAAGTTCGCGGAGCGCTTCGAGGCGATGGTCGACCTCTTCCCCACGCTCGGTGACCGGCGCAAGCAGCGCGCCGGGTCCCTGTCCGGCGGGGAGCGGCAGATGGTCGCCATGGCGCGGGCCCTCATGATGGAGCCGTCGGTGCTCCTGCTCGACGAGCCGTCGGCCGGCCTGTCCCCCGTCCGCCAGGACGAGACGTTCCTGCGGACGCGCCGGATCAACAAGACCGGCGTCTCGATCATCATGGTCGAGCAGAACGCGCGCCGGTGCCTGCAGATCTGCGACCGGGGCTACGTGCTCGACCAGGGCCGCAACGCGTACACGGCGTCCGGCCGGGAGCTCATGAACGATCCCAAGGTCATCGAGCTCTACCTCGGCACGCTCGCGACCGACGTCGAGAGCAAGGCGGCAGCCGACAAGGAGCCCGGCACCGCGACCTGACGCACCCCCGCACGACGACGGCGCCCCCTCCTCCTGGCGAGGACGGGGCGCCGTCGTCGTGCGGGGAGCGCCCGCCGGGCCCGGCGGCGCGACAGGGGCGGCTGCCCGGGCAGCGCGACGGCCCGGCCGGAGGTCCCGGCCGGGCCGTCGTGTGCTGCAGGGTCGAGCGGAGGGGGTCAGAGCTCCCCGAACTCCGCCTTGACCCACTCGTAGGTGTTGTCGGCGCCGTAGCGGTAGATGCCGACGAACGCGGACGACGGGTCGTTGTCCTCGTTGAACGGACCGGCGCCCGAGACGGCCTGGTAGGCGATGTCCTCGCCCGCCTCGAGCAGGTCACGGCACTCGGCGAAGCCGGTGCACTCCGTGCCGCCCTCGGCACCCGAGACCGCCGCCATGTTCTCCTGGATGGTCGGGCCGTCCGTCGCCCCGCCCCGCACCGCGGCGAGCGCGGCGAGGATCGTGGCGTCGTAGGACTCCGCCGCGTAGGAGAAGTCGTTGAGGTCCGGGTCGACGCCGAGCAGGCGCTCCTGGAAGGCCTCGTCCGGGAAGGCGCCCGGGAGGGTGCCCTGGGCGCCGTCCAGCGTGCCCTCCTCGAACTCCTCGCTGTAGTTCGACAGGTTGCCGTCGACGAAGTACAGCTTGGAGGTGTCGAAGCCTGCCGCAGCGAGCTGCGGGACGATGAGGCGCGTCTGGTCGAACGCGATGATGACGATGGCGTCCGGGTTCGTGGCCAGCGCGGCCGTCACGGCCGACGGGATGACGTCGTCCGACGCCGGGTCGAACTCCTCACCCGGGTTGCCGTAGGTGACGACGCCGCCGGCGCTCTCGATCGTCTCCTTGGCGACGTCGCGCAGCGTGATGCCGTAGTCGTCGTTGAAGACGAGGAAGGCGACGTTGGCGTGACCGTCGTTGACGATGAGGTTGCCCAGGGCGTTGCCCTGGATGAGGTCGGACGGCGCCGTGCGGAAGTAGAACGGCGAGTAGCCGCTCAGCGAGGTGGCCGTGTTCGCCGGCGAGATCTGGACGACCTGGGCGCCGGTGATGTCGTCGACGACGTTGAGCGACACGGAGGACGACGCGGCACCGATCACGACCTGGGCGTTCTGGCTGAGCAGGTCCGTGACCGACTGCGTCGCGACCTCGGCGTTGTCCGCGTCGGAGGAGTCGGTGTGGATGATCTGCACGTCCTGGCCCAGGACGCCGCCGGCCTCGTTGATCTCCTCGATCGCCAGGTCGACGCCCGCGATCTCGGGCGGGCCGAGGAAGGCGAGCGAGCCGGTCTGCGGCAGCAGCGAGCCGATGACCAGCGGGTCGCCGTCGCCGTCGCCCCCGTCGGTGGTCTCGCCGCTGTCCGTGCCGGTGTCGGCGTCCTCGGCCGCGGTGTCGTCGTCGCCTCCGCCGCACGCGGCGAGGACCAGGGCGACGGCACCGGCGAGCGCCGCTGCTCGCGCCGTCCGGGTGGTTCTCTTCATTCGGGGCACCCCTCGTTCCAGGTGGTGATCGCCGCGGATCTCGTCGTCCGCCGCGAACTGTGTGGACGAAAAGTACCCCCGAAGTGTGTCCAGTTGGTGAAATCCGCTGTAGCAAATCGAGCCGTTGCCGACTTGTGACGTAGGTCCCACATGCTGGTCACGGGCTTGCGAACGTTTGCACCTACCTGAAGAAGGTCAGGAGCGCCCGTCGAACGGTCCCCTGCCGGGGGCACAGTGATGCCGGACCTGCCCGGACCGGACGCCGGAGCAGACCCCGGCGGAGGGTCAGGAGCCGCCGCCGACCTGCTCGATGACGGCGTCCGCGACCTCGCGCATGGTGAGTCGCCGGTCCATCGACGTCTTCTGGATCCACCGGAACGACTCCGGCTCGCTCAGGCCCATCTTCGTCATGAGCAGACCCTTGGCCCGGTCGACCCGCTTACGGGTCTCGAAGCGCTCCGCGAGGTCCGCGACCTCCTCCTCGAGCGCGCTGATCTGCTTGTATCGCGACATCGCGATCTCGACGGCCGGCAGGAGGTCCGCCGGCGTGAAGGGCTTGATGACGTAGGCCATCGCGCCGGCGTCCCGGGCACGCTCGACGAGCTCGGTCTGGGAGAAGGCGGTGAGCAGGACGACGGGGGCGGCGTGCTCCTTGCCGATCTTCTCGGCCGCCGTGATGCCGTCCATGACGGGCATCTTGACGTCCATGACGACGACATCGGGCCGCAGCTCCACGGCGAGCTGCACGGCCGTCTCGCCGTCACCGGCCTCGCCCACGATGTCGAACCCGGCCTCGCGCAGCGTCTCCACCACGTCCATCCGGATGAGGGCCTCGTCCTCGACGACGATCGCGCGCCGGCGGGGCCGGTCACCGGTGGTCGGCTGCGCGGCGGCCGCCGCACCCGTGCCGGCGTCGAGGTCCAGGCCAGTGGTCTGCGGAGCGTCGCTGTCTGTCACGCGCGCTAGCCTAGTGCCGACCTCCGCGGGCTGCGTAGAGCGCCCGGCGGAGCGGGACCGTGATCGTCGTCTCACGCGACGACGGCCGGCCCGGGCCCCGCGCCGTCAGGCCCCGATAGCCCAACCGGCAGAGGCGTTCGGCTCAAACCCGATCCAGTGTGGGTTCGAATCCCACTCGGGGCACCACCTCCTCATGGGAGAACCCTCTGGCAGGTCGCACACGTGTCGCAGCAGAGGACGCGTCCGGTTGCCTGGAAGTCGTTCGGTTCACGCCACGGACCTCCGCCGGGCGCGCCGGGCCGGTGATGAGCGGGCAGCGCGGGCCCACCATCGCCTGAGCGTCGGCGCCGGCCGCGCTCCGGACGCTGCCGTCCGCCCTGGCGCCTCAACCCTGATGTTCACCGTCCCGTCACCTGGACCTCCTTTGTTTCCATCACCGTCTACTTAGATGATGGTCGAAACGAGGAGGGTCATGACGACGACGGAGGCCGACACCACCGCTGTGCACGCCATGCCGCGTGACGTCGCGGACTCCGTGGTGCCGGTCGTCCGTGCACTCGCGGACCCTCTGCGGCTGCAGATCGTCTCCGCGCTCGCCGCCGCGCCGGGTGGTCGGCTCGCCGCGGGCGAGATCGCCTCGTTCACCGAGGTCGCCGGTCCGACGGTCTCGCACCACCTGAAGTCGTTGCGCGAGGCAGGCGTCGTCCGAGCCGAGCGGCGCGGCACCTGGATCTTCTACACCCTCGCGCCCGGCATGGGGCGGGTCGCCTCCGCCCTCCTCGACGGCCTCGCGCAGGCGGCGGCCGGCCCGCGCCCGGACGGGGACCTCGACGAGGGGCCGCGCCCGGACGCCGAGGTAGTCCTCGAGCGCACCGGCGCTCGGCTGGGCGACCGGTTCCCGCAGATCTCACGAGACGTCGTGCGGCTCGTCGTGCGCGAGTCCTACGCCGCGCTGGCGCGGACCGCCACCGTGACGACGCACCTGCCCGTCCTCGCTGAGCGGTTCGCGCGCCAGCGCCTCGAGGACCAGGTCCGCACCGCAACGGGCGTGGACACGCGGCCCCGCGTGCTCTTCGTCTGCACCGCCAACGCCGGCCGCTCCCAGCTCGCCGCGGCGCTGCTGCGCAGGATCGCCGGTGACCGGGTGGTCGTCCGCTCGGCCGGATCCCTCCCCGCCGCGCAGGTCCACTCCACGGTCGCGCCTCTCCTGAGCGAGCTCCTCGCCGACCAGCCGGATGCCGAGGAGCCGTTCCCCAAGCCGCTGACCGACGACGCCGTCCGCGCGGCGGACGTCGTCGTCACCATGGGCTGCGGCGACTCGTGCCCGGTCCTGCCGGGGAAGCGGTACGAGGACTGGCCGGTCGGCGACCCCGCCATGGCCTCTCCCGAAGGCGTGCGAGCGATCTACGACGACCTGGCTGCCCGCGTCGAGGCGCTCGCGGCCGCTCTCGACTGACCCATCACCCCAGCCAGATCCGAGGAGAACCATGGCCGAGACCGTCCGCCCGTCCGCCCTGTTCGTGTGCGTGCACAACGCCGGCCGCTCCCAGATGGCCGCGGGGTTCCTGCGGCACCTGTCCGGCGGAGCCGTCGAGGTCCGCTCCGCCGGCTCCATGCCCGCGGACCAGATCAACCCCGTCGCCGTCGACGCGATGCTCGAGCTCGGCATCGACATCCGCGACCAGCAGCCCAAGGTGCTCACGACCGAGGCGGTGCAGGCGTCCGACGTCGTCATCACCATGGGCTGTGGTGACGCCTGCCCGGTCTTCCCCGGCAAGCGGTACGAGGACTGGCAGCTCGACGACCCGGCGGGACAGGGCATCGAGTCCGTCCGTCCGATCCGGGACGAGATCCGCGACCGTGTGCTCACCCTCCTCGACGAGCTCGGCGTCGAGCACGCGCGGCCCTGACCTCGAGGAGGACCGAGTGACCACTCCGCCCGCGTCGGTGCTCTTCGTCTGCGTCCACAACTCCGGCAAGTCCCAGATCGCCGCCGCCATCGCACGCCACGAGTTCCCGGGAGTGCGTGTCACCTCCGCCGGCACGGCACCCGGCCGGACCGTGCACGCGGGCTCGGCCGAGACCCTGGCGGAGGCGGGTCTCGACATCACCGGCGAGCAGCCCCAGGTGATCACGGACGAGCTCGTCGCCGACGCGGAGCTGGTCGTGGTCCTCGGTACCGAGGCTCAGGTCACCACCGTCGACGGCACGCCCGTCGCCCGCTGGGAGGTCGACGAGCCCTCCGTACGGGGCATCGAGGGGGCGGAGCGCATGCGGCTGGTCCGCGAGGACATCCGGCGCCAGGTGCGTGCACTGCTCGGCGCCGCAGCGCCGTGAGCTCCGGGTCCCGACCCGGCGGCGGTGAGACGACGGGTCAGCCGGTCGGCGTGGCGCACGCGGGCCGCAGACGCTCGGCGTCGGGGCCGTCGTGAGCGAAGGCCGAGAGCGCGCGCAGCGCCTCGGCGAACACGGCCGGCGAGAGGCGGTACCAGGTGTAGCGCCCCTCCGGCTCGCTGACCACGACACCCGCCTCGCGGAGCACGCGCAGGTGGTTGCTGATGGTCGTCTGGCGCGCACCGGTGATGTCGACCAGGTGGCAGGTGCACAGCTGCTCGCGGGACAGCGACTCGACGATCTTCAACCGGAGCGGGTCCGCCAGGAGCGCGAACTGGGTCGCCACCTCCGCGCGCACCGGGACGGTCGGTATCGGGACGCTGACGGGACTCATGTCCTAACGGTACAACTCATCAGTGTGGTGTGATGTCAGCAGGCGCTGATGAATCGGCGGACGACGGAGGAGGAGGACTGATGTCCCGCGTGGAGATCTTCGACCCGGCGATGTGCTGCTCGACCGGCGTGTGCGGGACGGACGTGGACCCGACGCTGTCGCGGTTTGCGTCCGACCTCGCATGGCTGTCCGCCCGGGGCGTCCAGGTGGACCGGGCCACGCTGTCCCAGGAGCCGGCCGCGTTCATCGCGAACGACGCCGTCCGTCAGGCACTCGGGACGGACGGCACGGCTGCGCTGCCCATGGTGCTCGTCGACGGTGCGGTGAAGGCGAAGGGGCGCTACCCCAGCCGGACCGAGCTGGCGGCGTGGGCCGACGTCCCGCGACCGGAACTCCCCCTCAGTGCGGTCGTCGCGGCCCCGTCCACGAACCCGCAGTCCTGCTGCGGCGGATCCGGAAGCTGCTGACGTGACTGCGCCCGCGCTCACAGGGACCGCTTTCCTGCCCGGGGTGCTCACCTCCCCCACCCCCTTCCTCTTCTTCACGGGCAAGGGCGGGGTCGGCAAGACGTCCTGCGCAGCGGCGACCGCCGTCGCCCTCGCCGACGCCGGCAGCCACGTCCTCATCGTCTCGACCGATCCCGCGAGCAACCTCGCCGAGGTCTTCGGCATGCCCGACCCCGGAACCTCCGGTGCCGTCCCGGTGCCCGGCGTGCCCGGCCTCGACGTGGTGAACATCGACCCGTCCGCCGCCGCCGCCGCGTACCGCGAGCGTGTCGTCGGTCCCTACCGCTCCCTCCTGCCCGCGGACGCGGTCGCCTCCATCGAGGAGGAGCTGTCCGGGTCCTGCACCGTCGAGGTCGCCGCGTTCAACGAGTTCGTCACCCTGCTGACCGACCAGGACGTCGCCGAGACCTACGACCACGTCGTCTTCGACACCGCCCCGACCGGCCACACGCTGCGGCTGCTCGCACTGCCCGGTGCGTGGACCGGCTTCCTCGAGACGAACACGGCCGGGGTCACCTGCGTCGGTCCGGTCTCCGCCCTGGGCCACGCCCAGGACGCCTACGCCGGGAGCCTGGACGCCCTGCGCGACGGCGATCGGACGACCGTCGTGCTCGTCGCACGGCCCGAGCCGTCCTCGCTCGCGGAGGCGGCGCGGGCCAGCGCGGAGCTGGCCGAGCTCGGGATGACCGGTCAGCACGTCGTCATCAACGGCGCGCTCGCCCACCCTGCAGCAGACGACGTCATCGCCGTCGCCCGACACGATCGCGAGACCGCCGCACTCCGCTCCGCCGCCACGCTCCTCGCGCAGG
>NZ_CAMPHH010000007.1 GCF_946885855.1 uncultured Actinotalea sp.
CGCCCGCCCGGTCCCTCCACCGGTGGCTGGACGGGCCGGGCGCCGTCGGTGGGCGTCACTAGACTCGCTCGGGTGACCGACACCCAGTCGCCGTCCGGCGGCACCGACGCCCGGCCCGTGCTCGTCGTCGACTTCGGCGCCCAGTACGCGCAGCTCATCGCCCGCCGCGTGCGCGAGGCCAACGTGTACTCCGAGGTCGTCCCGCACACGTGGACGACGGAGCAGCTCCTCGAGCGGGACCCCGCCGCGGTGATCCTCTCCGGCGGGCCCTCGAGCGTCTACGCCGACGGCGCCCCGCGGGTGGACCCGTCGCTCTTCGACGCCGGCGTGCCGGTCCTGGGCATCTGCTACGGGTTCCAGGCGATGGCGCAGGCGCTCGGCGGGACGGTCGCGCAGACCGGGCAGCGGGAGTACGGGGGCACGCACGTCGACGTGCCGGAGTCCGGGGTGCTGCTCACGGGCTCGCCGACGGAGCAGTCGGTGTGGATGAGCCACGGCGACGCCGTGCACGCAGCGCCGGAGGGCTTCCACGTGCTCGCCACCTCGGCCGGCTCGCCGGTCGCGGCGTTCGAGGACCGGGACCGGCGGCTCTTCGGGATGCAGTGGCACCCCGAGGTCAAGCACTCCCCGCTCGGTCAGCACGCGCTGGAGAACTTCCTCTACCGCGGGGCCGGCCTGCGTCCGGACTGGACGCCCGGCAACGTCGTCGCCGAGCAGGTGGAGCGGATCCGCGCGCAGGTCGGGGACGCCCGCGTCATCTGCGGGCTGTCCGGCGGCGTGGACTCGGCCGTCGCGGCCGCCCTCGTCCAGCGTGCCGTCGGCGACCAGCTGACCTGCGTGTTCGTCGACCACGGCCTGCTGCGTCAGGGCGAGCCGGAGCAGGTCGAGCGGGACTTCGTCGCCGCGACCGGCGTCCGGCTCGTCGTCGCCGACGCGCGGGAGCGGTTCCTCTCGGCGCTCGCCGGGGTCACGGACCCGGAGGAGAAGCGGAAGATCATCGGGCGCGAGTTCATCCGCGTCTTCGAGCAGGCGGCGCGGGACGTCGTCGCCGAGAGCGGTGCGCACGGCGAGGAGGTGCGCTTCCTCGTGCAGGGCACGCTCTACCCGGACGTCGTCGAGTCCGGTGGAGGCGAGGGCGCGGCCAACATCAAGAGCCACCACAACGTGGGCGGGCTGCCGGAGGACCTGCAGTTCGAGCTCGTCGAGCCGTTGCGGACGCTGTTCAAGGACGAGGTCCGGGCCGTCGGGCTGGAGCTCGGCCTGCCGGACGCCATCGTGTGGCGGCAGCCGTTCCCCGGTCCCGGGCTCGGCATCCGGATCATCGGCGAGGTCACCGCCGAGCGCCTGGACCTGCTGCGCGCGGCCGACGCGATCGCGCGCGAGGAGCTGACCCGCGCCGGCCTGGACCGGACGGTCTGGCAGTGCCCGGTCGTCCTGCTCGCGGACGTCCGGTCGGTCGGCGTGCAGGGCGACGGGCGCACCTACGGCCACCCGGTCGTGCTGCGGCCCGTGACGAGCGAGGACGCGATGACGGCGGACTGGGCCCGCGTCCCGTACGACGTCCTGTCGCGCATCTCGACCCGCATCACCAACGAGGTGCCCGAGGTCAACCGGGTCGTCCTCGACGTGACGAGCAAGCCGCCGGGCACGATCGAGTGGGAGTGACGCCCGCCCGGGGGTGACACGGGCCCGGGGTGACGCGGGCCGCCGCCCCCCGGACGCTCGTCCGGCGACCGCCGCCTCAGACGGGCGCCCGCGCCGCCCGGCGCTCGCCCTTACGTTCGTACATCCGCGCGTCCGCGGCGCCGAGCAGGTCCTCCGCCGACGACGTCGCCCCGCTCACCAGGGCCGCGACCCCGACGCTCCCGCCCAGGGGCAGCACCCGGTCGGCGACCGGCACGGTGCCGCTGAGGGCCCGCTCCACCCGTGCGACCACGCTCGCCACCCGCTCGGGGTCACCCTCGACCACGAGGACGAACTCGTCGCCCGCGAAGCGCGCGACGAGGTCGCGGCCGTCGTCGCGGACGCAGCCGCGCAGACGGGCGGCCACCGCGGCGAGGAGGGCGTCCCCCACCCGGTGGCCGTGGGTGTCGTTGACGGTCTTGAAGTCGTCCAGGTCCACGAAGACGACGACGGCGCCCGGCGCCGTCGCGGCTGCGACTCGCCCGACCAGGTGCTCCAGGTGGCGCTCGAGCGCACGCCGGTTCGGCAGTCCGGTGAGCGGGTCGTGGTCGGCGAGGTGCGCCAGGCGACGTTCGGCGTCGGCGTGCAGCCGCGCCAGCTGCCACACGCGCAGCAGCACCAGCGGGACGAGGACCAGCGACCCGAGGCTCAGCAGGAGCCAGTCGGCGTCCCCGCCGGTCAGCTCGCGACCCGCCGCGACGAGGGGGTTGGCCGCGAGCGCGAGGCCGAGGTAGACGAGACGACGGGTGGTGAGCCGGCCCTCCCAGGGCCGCCCCGGCGTGGCGAGGGCCGAGCTCGCCGGATGGGCCGCAGCGCTGCCGAGCGCAAGGTAGCCGACCGCCCAGAGGATGCCTAGCCAGTCCGGGGTGCGCCCTGTCGCCGGGTCGACGGCGACGACGGCGGCAGCGTTCCCGGCGAGCGTGCACAGCACCGCGACGAGGACGAAGGCGAGGGACGCGCGGGCCGCGCGCGCGGACGCGATCGCGCGGACGACCGCCCCGGTGATGCCGCTCACGACGAGGACGACGACGAGCTCGTACGCCCGCACGGCCGTCGGCACCCCGCGCGACTCGAGGGCGGGGAACAGCCAGAGCGTCCACAGGACGACCGCGCCACCGATCGCCACGAGCGCCGCGTCGAGGACCCCGCCGAAGTCCCGGCGCGCCGTGGGGACGATGAGCACGACGCTGCCGACGAGCAGGCAGACGTAGCCGAGGGGACGGGCGAGCAGCGGGACGAGCCCGGTCGCCGTCTCGGCCCCGCCGAGGTCCACCTGCAGGAACCAGACGGCGTTGTTGGCCGTGAGCAGGGCCAGGCCCGCGGTGACCCACCACCAGGGCCGCGGTGCGGCGATGCGGTGGCGCAGCAGCATGACGGCCACGCGCAGGGTCACGCCCGCGCTCGCCACGAGCAGGAGCGGTTCCCGGAGGATCTCGACGTCCGCCACGTGGATCAGCACCACCGCGGCGGCGAGCACGACGAAGCGCGCGTTCACCGCGGTGCGGGACGCCGCTCGGGACGGCGCCCGTACCAGGGACGCGCCGGTGACGGTCACACCGGGACCATCGGCGCGATGAGCGGCGCGCGGAGGCTTCGGCCGGCACCCGTCGGTGGAGGGTGCCCGACGTCGGCCGTGCCGCTTGGCTCGTGCAGCACGGATGCAAACGTTCGCTGTTGATCATGCACGAACCCTTGACACGGGGTCGGGTCCCCGGTGAACTACGTTCTGTTCAGTCTGGCTGAACAACCGGTGGGAGCACCGTCGCTCCCGCCCGGTCCACGCCCGAGCGTCAAGGAGCCGGCATGGCGAGGTTCGTCGTCCGACGCAGCAGCGAAGCGGACTATCGCGACCCGGGCCCCCTCGCCCCCGGAGCCACCGGCCTGACGCGGTGGCGCGCCGTCGGCGAGGAGGACGGCGCGGCCCACACCGACTTCGGCCTCTCCCGCCTCGAGCCGGGCGGACGGACGGCCACGCACGTGCACTCCTTCGAGGAGAGCTTCCACGTCGTCCGCGGTGAGGTGGTCCTGGCGACGCCGGAGGCCACCGTGCACCTGGTGGCCGGTGACTACGGCGTCATCCCGATCGGCGTGCCGCACGCCTGGCGCGCGGTCGGCGACGAGGTCGCGGAGTGGTCCGACCTCTTCACGCCGCCCGCCCGTGAGCGGTACGGCTCGGACACGTACCGGGTGCCCGAGCTGCCCGAGACCACCCCGGTGCGGGTCGACCCGCGCGACCCCCGGACGCGGTCCTTCGGCAACATCACGGCCGATCACATGGTGCCCGCCCGGCAGTCCCAGGAGCTCCTGGCGGTCTCGGCGTCGATGCGGACCGCCCTGCTCGTGTACTCGGGGATCTCGCTGAAGATGATGGTCGACTCCGACCTCGGGGCGACCCTCGGGACGATGTTCATGGTCCAGTACGAGCCGGACGGCAAGGCCGGCCCGCACGACCACCCGCTCGAGGAGGCCTACCTCATCACCGAGGGCGAGGTGCGCGCGACGTTCGACGGCGAGGAGTTCCTCCTGCGGGAGGGCGACGTCGCCTGGGCCGCCGTGGGCTGCGTCCACTCCTTCGCCGCGACGGGGGAGGAGGTGCGGTGGCTCGAGACGCAGGCGCCGCAGATGCCGCCGCGGCACGCCTACCGCTTCGTCCGTGACTGGGAGTACCTCACCGAACGACTGGAGGAAGAGCTGTGACCGACCGCACCATTCTCGTCGTCGGCGGGTCGTCGGGCATCGGCCTGGCCCTCGCCGAGGACCTGGTCGCCGGCGGCGACCGCGTCATCGTCACGAGCCGCAGCGCCGAGACGGCCGAGCAGGTGGCGGCCCAGCTCGGGGAGCGGGCGAGCGGCGTCGCCGTCGACGTCTCCGAGCCCGAGACGATCGCCGCCGCCCTCGCCGGGGTCGGTCGGATCGACGGCCTCGTGCTCGGCGCCATCGAGCGGGACGCGAACACGATCCGCGAGTACGACATCGCCCGCGCGCGGCGGCTCGTGACCCTCAAGCTCGTCGGGTACACCGAGGTCGTCCACACGCTGCTCGACCGGCTCGAGCCCTCGGTCGACACCGGCATCGTGCTGTTCGGCGGCCGCGCGAAGGATGCGCCGTACCCCGGGTCGACGACGGTCTCGACGATCAACGGCGGCATCGACGGGATCATGAACACGCTCGCCCTCGAGCTCGCGCCCATCCGGGTCAACGCCCTGCACCCGGGCATCATCGGCGACTCGCCGTTCTGGGCCGCCAAGCCCGCCGGGGTGCTCGACGCCTACGAGAGCCGGACGCCAGGAGGGAAGCTCGCGACCGTCGCCGACGTCGTCGACGCGACGAAGTTCCTGCTCTTCAACCGCGGCGTCTCCGCGCACGCGCTGTACGTCGACCGGGGCTGGCGGATCACCTGACCCGCAGGCGGGTGCCGGCCCGGACGGCCGCCGCCCGCCGCCCTGCGCACGCCACCAGCACCGAAGGACCAGGAGGACGAGATGAGCATCGCGACACGCGGGACCATGGGGGTCGACTGGGAGTCGCGGGTCGACTTCGGCCGGCTCCGCCAGGAGCGGCTCGCCCGGCTGCGCGCCGAGCTGGACCGGTCCGAGGTCGGCGCGCTGCTGGCGTTCGACTTCAGCAACATCCGGTACGCGTCGGCGACGCACATCGGCACCTGGGCGATGGACAAGCTCATCCGCTTCGCCCTCATCACCCGCCACTCCGACCCGATCGTCTGGGACTTCGGCTCGGCCGCCAAGCACCACGCGCTGCTCAACCCGTGGCTGCACGAGACGCACCTCGAGGCCGACGCGGACCCGCACGCCCCTCACCACGGCGCGACGCGACCGCGGCTCGAGTCGGGTGCCCGGGCCGGCATCTCGACGCTGCGCGGGGCGTTCCCCCCGGAGGCCGGCATCGCGGAGGAGGTGGCCCGCAAGGTCAAGCGGGAGCTGGACAAGTTCGGGCTGGCGAACGAGCCGCTCGGCGTGGACATCGTCGAGCTGCCCATCCTCTTCGCGCTGCAGGCCCAGGGGATCACGGTCGTCGACGGGCAGCAGGTGTTCCTCGAGGCCCGGCGGATCAAGACCGGGGACGAGATCACGCTCCTGACGACGGCCGCCTCGATGGTGGACGCCGCGTACGACCAGCTCTACGAGTTCCTGCGCCCGGGGGTCCGGGAGAACGAGTGCGTCGGGCTCGTGTCCAAGGCGCTGTACGACCAGGGGTCCGAGTACGTCGAGGGCGTCAACGCGATCTCCGGCGAGCGGTGCGCGCCGCACCCGCACGTCTACTCGGACCGCGCGGTGCGCCCGGGCGACCCGGCCTTCTTCGACATCCTGCACTCCTTCAACGGGTACCGGACCTGCTACTACCGGACGTTCGCCGTCGGCTCGGCGAGCCGGGCCCAGGTGGACGCGTACAAGCGCGCGCGGGAGTACATGGACCTGGCCATCGCGGCGGTCCGCCCGGGCGCCACCACGGCGGACATCGTGTCCCTGTGGCCCAAGGCGCAGGAGTTCGGCTTCCCGGACGAGGAGGCCGCGTTCGCCCTGCAGTACGGGCACGGCGTCGGGTTGTCGATCTGGGAGAAGCCGATCTTCTCGCGCCTGACGTCGCTCGAGCACCCCGAGGTCATCGAGGAGGGCATGGTGTTCGCCCTCGAGACGTACTGGCCGGCCGCCGACGGGTGGGGGGCCGCGCGGATCGAGGAGGAGCTCGTCGTCACCGCGAACGGCTGCGAGGTCATCACCAAGTTCCCGGCCGAGGACCTGCTCGTCGCCGGTGGCGGGCGCTACTTCACGGTCAACGGCCCGCTCCCGGGCATCCGTGACTCCCAGTCGCACCTCAACACCGCGGAGGGGCGGGGCAGCACCGCCCGCTGACGCCGTCCCTCGTCCCCGTCCGTCCGTTGCTCCACCGGTGACCTGGTGGCCCGGTCCGTGCCGGTCCGTGCCGGCCGTGCCGGAGCGTGCCACCAGCGGTCACCGGTGCACCGGCGCCGCGGCACGCCACGCGCGCCTCTTCCTACATACGTTTGCATGGCACGGCGCCCTGTTCGGTAGCCGTTCCGCCGCACGAGTCGCCCGTTCGCATGACGGATCGCCTCTTGCTTCAATGCAAACCTTTGCGTACCGTGTGAGCCCGGCGGGTACCTCCCCACCGAAGACTCCCCGATGATGTGGAGGTCTGGACCGCAGTGTTCGAACCAGTGTTCCTAGCGCAACAGGCGCTCAACGGACTGAGCTTCGGTGCGTTGCTGTTCCTCCTGGCGAGCGGCCTCACGCTCGTCTTCGGGCTGCAGCGCATCGTCAACCTCGCGCACGGCGCCTTCTACATGCTGGGCGGGTACATCGGCATCGTCATCGCCACGATGACGGGCAACCTGCTGCTGGCCGTCGTCGTCGCGATGATCTCCGTCGGGGTGACCGCGTTCGTCGTCGAGGTCTTCCTGCTCCGCTTCGTCCGGGGCCAGGAGATGCCGGAGGTGCTCCTCACCATCGGCGTCATGTTCGTCGTGGCGGACCTGTGCCTCGCCTTCTTCGGCGGGGACCCGAAGACGCTGCCGTCCTCGGCGGCGATCCAGGGTGCGGTGACGGTGGGGGAGCTGACCTACCCGCTGTACCGGCTCTTCGTCATCGGGGTGGCGGTCGTCGTCGGCATCGCCCTGGCCCTCGTCCAGACGCGGACCCGCGTCGGCGCGATCGTCCGGGCCGGCGTGGACGACCGGGAGACGATCTCCGCGATGGGCGTGAACATCGGCTGGGTCTTCACCGGGATGTTCGTGGTGGGCGGCGCGCTCGCGGCCCTGTCCGGGACCATCGGCTCCGGCGTCATCAGCGTCCGGCCCGGCATCCAGAACGAGGTGCTCATGTACGCCCTCGTCGTGATCATCCTCGGCGGCCTGGGGTCGATCAAGGGCGCGGCCGTCGGTGCCGTGCTCATCGGCCTCATCGACGCGTTCGCCAAGGCGTTCATCCCCGAGCTCGCGTACTTCACCATCTTCGCGCCGATGGCGCTCGTCCTCGTCCTGCGTCCGTCCGGTCTCTTCGGGAGGACCACATGACCCGCGATCGGAAGCTCGGCGTCGGCGCGTTCGCGCTGCTGCTGCTCGGGCTCGCCTCGTTCCCCTACCTCGGCACCTCGAACTACCAGGTGTCCGTGGCCTCGACGGTGATCATCGCGGCGATCCTCGCCTCGACGGTCAACTTCCTCGCCGCCGACGGCGGCATGGCCTCCCTCGGTCACGGCGCCATCGCCGGGGCCGCGGCCTACGGCGCGGGCTGGGCGTCCCTGCAGGGGCACTCCATGACGACCCAGGTCGTGCTCGCGATGGCCGTCGGCATCGTGGTCACCGTCGTGTACGGCGTGCTGTCGATGCGCACGAGCGGGATCTACTTCCTCATGGTGACCCTCGCCCTCGGCATGGTCGTCTTCGGGCTCGCCTTCCGGCTCTCCAGCGTCACCCGCGGTGAGAACGGCATCACGGGGATCGACCGCCCGGCGATCCTCGAGGAGCACTGGGTCTACTACCTGTTCGTCGTCGGCGCCTTCGCCGTCACGACGGGCCTGCTGTGGGTCGTCAGCCGGTCGCCGTTCGGTGCGACCCTGCGGGGGATCCGCGACTCCGAGAGCCGCATGCGCAGCCTCGGCTACTACGTGCCGGCCTACAAGCTCGGCGCCTTCATGATCTCGGGGACGGTGGCCAGCTTCGCGGGCCTCCTCGCCGTGTGGCACACGCACTTCGTGAGCCCGTCCGCGACGGAGCTGGGCCGCTCGGTCCTGCTCATCGTCATGGTCATCCTGGGCGGTCTCGGCACGACGCTCGGCCCGCTGGTCGGTGCCGCGATCGTCATCCTCGTCGAGAACGTCGTCTCGAACTCGGTCGAACGCTGGCCGACGGTCCTCGGTGCGATCTTCATCCTGACGATCCTCTTCGCCCGGGCGGGACTGGTCGGCAACGCCGCCGCGTTCCTGCGCCGGCGGCGCCACGGGGCGACGACGGAGGAGGAGCCGACCGACGGCTCCGACTCCTCGGACACCCCTTCCCTCACCCGCTCCACCCCGTCCGCGTGACACGAAAGGAACTCCCCATGAGGTCAACGACGATGTTGGCTCCCCGTCGGTGGGGTGCCACCCTGGGTCTCGGCGTCATCGCCGCGCTCACCCTCGCCGCCTGCGCCCCTGCGGGCTCCGAGGAGCCGGCGCCGGCCGGCACCGCTGACGAGTCGCCGGCGGAGTCCGACGGCGAGGAGGCCCCCGCCGAGGGCGGCACCCTCAAGGTCGGCTACATCGCCCCGATCACGGGCAACTTCGCGGTCGCCGGCCAGGAGATGGTCGACGGCTGGAACCTGTACTGGGAGATCAACGGCACCGAGGTCGGCGGTGTCACCGTCGAGACGATCGTCGAGGACGACGCCGGCAACCCCGAGATCTCGCTCACCAAGGCGCGCAAGCTCGTCGAGTCCGACGAGGTCGACGTCGTCGTCGGCCCGCTGCTGGCCAACACGGCGCTCGCGGTCGCGAACTACACCGCGTCGGTCGGCGTCCCGAACCTGCACCCGGTCGCGGCCGCCGACGACCTCACGCAGCGCGAGGCGAACGAGTTCACCGTGCGCTCCGGCTCGATGGCGGGCTCGCAGGCGAACTACCCGGGCGGAGTCTGGGCCGCCGAGCAGGGCCACGAGACGGCCGTCACGCTCTGCCCCGACTACGCCTTCGGGTGGGAGTCCTGCGCCGGCTTCAAGCAGGGCTTCGAGCAGAACGGCGGCGAGGTCGTCGCGCAGTACTGGTACCCGAACGGCACGTCGGACTTCGCGACCTACGTCTCGCAGATCCAGTCGGCCGGGGCGGACATCGCCTACGTGGCCACCGCGGGCGGCGCGCCCGGGCCGGACTTCATGCGCAGCTTCCTGGGCCTCGGCCTCGGTGAGTCGCAGGAGATCCTCATGAACTGCTGCTCGATGGACCAGGCGACCCTGCGTGCCCTCGGCGACGAGGTGCTCGGCTTCAAGTCGGTCAGCAACTGGGCCGAGGGGCGCGACGCCCCGGAGGTCAAGGAGTTCAACGAGGCGTACGCCGAGCGCTACGAGGGCAAGATCCCCTCGCTCAACGTCGCGGGCGGCTACGTCACCGCCAGCCAGGTCGCGCAGGTCCTCGAGGAGAACGGTCTCGTGACGGGTGCGGACCTCGTGGCCGCGATCTCGGCCACGACCTTCGCGGACTCGATCCTCGGCGAGACGGTCTTCGACGAGTACAACAACCCGGTCAGCCCGGTCTACATCCGGGAGGTCCAGGAGGTCGACGGCCAGCTGCTCAACGTCCCGATCGAGACGTTCCCGGCCGTCGACCAGTGGCTCGGGATGGACCCCGAAGAGGCGATGGCCCGGCCGACCTACTCCCAGCAGTTCCAGGGATAGGTCCGATGACCGGCACCACGACGGCTCCGGGCCCGCACGGGCCCGGAGCCCCGGTCCTCGTCGCGGACGCCGTCGGCAAGCGGTTCGGCGGCGTCCAGGCGGTGGACGGGATCTCGCTGACGATGGCCCCCGGCGAGCGCATCGGCGTCATCGGTCCCAACGGCGCGGGCAAGACGACCCTCTTCAAGATGCTGGCGGGGGACGAGCTGCCCACCGCCGGCACGGTCGAGCTCTTCGGCCAGGACGTCACGAAGATCGGGACGGCGCGCCGCGCCCGCCTCGGGCTGGGCCGGACCTTCCAGGTCTCGAACCTGTTCAAGGACATGACCGTCCTCGACAACGTGCGCGTGGCCGCGCGCGGCGGCACGCCCAAGGCCCGCGTGTTCTGGCGACCCCAGCGCGCGCGGGACGAGGTGTCGCAGCGCGCGCTGGCGACACTCGAGTCGGTCGGGCTCTCCCGGCGGGTCGGGGACACGGTGTCCGACCTCTCCCACGGGGAGCAGCGCCAGCTCGAGATCGCCATGGCGCTCGTCACCGAGCCCCGGATCCTCCTGCTCGACGAGCCGGCCGCCGGCCTCTCGGCGGCCGAGCGGGGAACCCTCCGGCGGCTCGTCGAGGAGCTGCCCCGGACCCTGCCCATCCTCCTGATCGAGCACGACATGTCCCTGGCCCTCGGGCTCACCGACCGCGTGATGTGCATGGAGAACGGCCGCCACGTCGTCACCGGCACACCGCAGGAGGTGCGGGACAACCCGACGGTCAAGGAGATCTACCTGGGAAGGCGTGACAAGAAGTGACTCTCGAGGTCTCGGACCTGCACGTCGGCTACGCCACGGCCACGGTCCTCCACGGTGTCGACCTCACGGTGGGTGACGGTCAGTCGGTCGCCCTCCTCGGCCGCAACGGCATGGGCAAGACGACGCTCGTCCGCTCGGTCTGCGGTCTGCGCCCCCCGACGGTGGTGCGTGGCTCCGTCGTCTTCGATGGTGTCGACATCACCCGGAGGTCGCCGTTCCAGATCTCCCGGGCGGGCATCGCCATCGTCCCGCAGGGGCGGCGGGTCTTCGGCTCCCTGACGACGACCGAGAACCTCACCGTGGTCCCGCGACGGCGCGCGGCCTCCGCCGCCGAGCCGTGGACCGTCGAGCGGGTCTTCGAGTTCTTCCCCCGCCTGGCGGACCGCGCGAAGCAGATGGCTCGGTCGCTGTCCGGTGGCGAGCAGCAGATGCTGGCGATCGGCCGGGCGCTCATGACGAACCCGAGCCTGCTCATCATGGACGAGCCGAGCGAGGGCCTCGCCCCGGCGATCCTCGACATCATCCAGGACCGCCTGGCCGAGCTGCGCCGGTCCGGTCTGTCGATCCTCCTCGCGGAGCAGAACGTCGACCTCGCGCTCGACATCGCCGAGCACGTCGTCATCATCGACGACACGGGCCGCAGCACGTGGACCGGCTCGGCCGACCAGCTGCGGGCCGATGCCGCGCCGCTGGAGCAGTACCTGGGCATCTGATCCCCGACGCCCGTAGCGCGGGCGAGCACAGGACCCTATGATCAAGGCAGCAAACGATTGCATCGAGAAGCGATCGCACGGAGACCACCGCGACCGGAGACGGTCCGCCGGGACAAGGAGCAGCAATGAGTGACACGAAGCCGACCGTCGGCTGGATCGGCGCCGGTCGCATGGGGTTCCAGCTGGCCAAGCGCCTGCTGGACGCCGGGTACGACGTGGCGGTCTACAACCGGACCAAGGCCAAGGCCGAGCCGCTCACGGAGTCCGGCGCGACGCTCGTGGACCGTCCCGTGGAGCTCGCGAGCCGCGACATCGTCTTCTCGATGGTCTCGGCGGACAAGGACCTCCAGGACGTCATGCTGGGCGAGGGCGGCCTGCTGACGGACCCGGAGCACGCGCCTCGACTCATCGGCGACGCCTCGACGGTCTCGGTCGGTGCCAGCGAGGTCGTCCGCGCCGCCGCCGACGAGCGCGGCGTCGCGTTCCTCGCCACCCCCGTCTCGGGCAACCCCGCCGTCATCGCCGCCGGCAAGCTCACCGTGGCCGTCTCCGGCCCCCGGGGCGCGTTCGAGACGGCCGAGCCGCTCCTGCAGACCTGGGGCCGCGGCGTGACCTACGTGGGCGAGGGAGAGCTGGCCCGGATCGTGAAGATCGCGCACAACGTCTTCCTCGGGGTCGTGATCCAGTCCCTGGCCGAGGTGACCGTCCTCGCCGAGGGCGCGGGCGTCAAGCGCGCCGACTTCCTGGCCTTCCTCAACGACTCGGTCATGGGCTCCGTGTTCACGCAGTACAAGACGCCGGCGCTCGTGAACCTCGACTTCACCCCGACCTTCACGCCGGTCCTCCTCCAGAAGGACTTCGACCTCGGCCTCAAGGCCGCGGCCCAGTCCGGCGTGGTCATGCCGGTCGCCTCGGTGACGCGGAACCTCGTCGCGCAGGAGGTCGGCAACGGCAACACGGAGCAGGACTTCGCCTCCCTCATCCTCACCATCGCGCGTGGCTCCGGTCTGGACATCCGGTCCGAGGACGCCGACGTGAGCGACGGCCTCGAGGCCGAGTGAGATGAGCCACCACCACCACGGCCGCGAGGGGGACCGGGCGTTCGAGCGCCCGAGCACCCGCCCGGCGGGCGTCCGCCCGCTGGGCGCTCCGGGGCAGGTCGCCGTCGACTACGAGCACCGGGTCGACTTCGACCGGCTCCGGCGCTACCGGCTCGCGCGGGCGCACGCCGCGCTCGAGGCGAGCGGCTGCGGTGCGTTCCTGCTCTTCGACTTCTACAACATCCGCTACACGACCCAGACGTGGATCGGCGGCGCCCTCGGCGACAAGATGATCCGCTACGCGCTGCTCCTGCCGGGCAAGGACCCGATCCTGTGGGACTTCGGCTCGGCGGTCCGGCACCACAAGATGTACTCGGACTGGATGCCGCAGGAGAACCACCGGCCCGGCTTCCTCGGCTTCCGCGGCGCGGTGGCCCCGGAGGGCGGCGCCGACCTCATGAAGGACGCCGTCACCGAGATCCGGGGGATCCTCGCCGAGGAGGGGCTCGCGGACGCCCCGCTGGGGCTCGACATCGTCGAGCCGCCGTTCCTCTTCGAGCTGGAGCGGCAGGGGATCCGGATCGCGGACGCGCAGCAGCCGATGCTGGACGCCCGGGTGATCAAGAACCAGGACGAGATCATGCTGCTCAACCAGGCGGCGGCGATGGTCGACGGCGTCTACCAGGACATCGTCGACGCGCTGCGGCCCGGGGTCCGGGAGAACGAGATCGTCGCGCTGGCCAACAAGCGGCTCTACGAGTACGGCTCGGACCAGGTCGAGGCGATCAACGCGATCTCCGGCGAGCGCTGCAACCCGCACCCGCACAACTTCACCGACCGCATCATCCGGCCCGGTGACCAGGCGTTCTTCGACATCATCCACTCCTACAACGGGTACCGGACCTGCTACTACCGCACCTTCGGGGTCGGCTGGGCCACGCAGAGCCAGCGCGACGCCTACGCGCAGGCGCGGGAGTGGATGGACGACGCGCTCGACGCGCTGCGGCCCGGTGTGGGCTCGGACGAGGTCGCGAAGGTGCTGCCGAAGGCGCAGGACTTCGGCTTCGACAACGAGCTCGCCGCCTTCGGGCTGCAGTTCGCGCACGGCCTCGGTCTGGGCCTGCACGAGCGGCCGATCATCTCCCGGCTCAACTCGATGAAGGACCCGGTCGAGCTCCAGCCCGGCATGGTCTTCGCGATGGAGACGTACTGCCCCGCCTCCGACGGCATCTCGGCCGCGCGGATCGAGGAGGAGGTCGTCGTCACCGACTACGGGATCGAGGTGCTCACGAAGTTCCCGGCGCAGGACCTCTTCGTGGCCAACCCCTACTAGACGGCGCTGACGGTGGCCGTCCGGGAGTCGGTGCTCAGCACGCCGCGGCTCTCCCTGCGCGCGCGGTCCGCGGGCGCAGGGGAGCTGCTGGTGTTCCTGCACGGGATCACCGCCGGCGCCGCCGTGTGGGACCCCGTCCTGGAGGAGCTCGCCGGGCACTACCGGTGCGTCGCGGTCGACCAGCGGGGGCACGGCCGGTCCGACAAGCCGGCGACCGGCTACACGGCCGCCGACTACGTCGCCGACGTCGCCGCGGTGCTCGACGTGCTCGGCCCGGCGCGCGCCGTCGTCGGCCACTCCCTCGGGGCGCGGAACGCGATCCTCGCGGGCGCGGCCCTGCCGGGACGGATCGGGGCGGTCGTCGCCGTCGAGTACGTGGCGGGGATGGAGCCGGAGGTCTTCGAGCGCCTGCGCGCCGCCCGCGCCGGGGGCGACGGCCACCTGGCCGACGACGACGCCGCCCGCGCGGCCGTCCGGGCACGGTCGCCCCTGCTGCCGGACGACGCCGTCGAGCGGCGGGTGCGGCACCTGTACGAGCCGGCCGACGGCGGCCTCGTACCGCTGGCCTCGCCGGCGGCGGTGGAGCAGACGCTGGCCGCGATGGACGTCGACCTCACCGGCGCCCTGCGCGACTCGACGGTCCCGGTGCTGCTCGTGCGGGGGGCCGACAGCCCGTTCGTCTCCCGGGCGGCCTTCGCGCGCAGCGTCGGGCTGCGCCCGGGGCTGCAGGGCGCCGTCGTGCCCGGGACCGACCACTTCGTGCCCGAGGAGGCGCCGCTGGAGGTGGCCGCGCTGGTCCGGGAGATGGTCGGCGGCTAGGCCCGCGGGACCGGCTCCCGGGTGTACAGCCGGACGCTACAGTGAGGGCCCGGTCCGGCCGGGCCGGCCTACGGTGCGAGGAGGGTGCTCGGTGGCAGCGGAGGTCGCGGCGACGGGCGCCCGGGTTCGCGACGCGCGCGGCGTGGACCAGCTCGGGCGTCGCCTGCGCGAGGCCCGCCTGGGGCGGGGGATGAGCCTGCGGGAGACGGCGTCCCGCGCCGGGATCTCGCCGAGCCTGCTCTCTCAGGTCGAGACCGGCAAGGTCCAGCCGTCCGTGACCACTCTCTACGCCGTGGTCACCTGCCTGGACCTGTCCATCGACGAGGTGCTCGACCACCAGCCGACCGGGGAGCCGTGGCAGCAGCTCGGCTCCGGCGCGCCGGTGCAGCGCGCGGCCGACGCGCCGACCGTCACGATGGGCAACGGCGTGACGTGGCGCGGCCTGGCGGTGATGTCCGTGTCGGGGCACGTCGACGGCGTCCTGGCGACCTACGCGCCCCGGGCCACGAGCTCGGTGGAGGAGGGGCTGACGCGGCACCCCGGCGTCGAGTACGGCTACCTCGTCTCCGGTGAGCTGACCCTCCGGCTCGAGGACGAGATCCACGTCCTGCGGGCCGGCGACTCCTTCTGCTTCGACTCGACCCGACCGCACCTGTACCTCAACCACACCGATGCCGAGGCGCAGGGCGTCTGGTACGTGGTCAACGGGACGCAGCACGTCGCCGCGGATGCGTCGTCGGCCGCAGACGCTGCTGCGGCCGACGACGCCCCGTCCTGAGCGGTACGCCCTCAGTCGGTCGCGGGGACGATCGCGCCCGAGCTCCAGACCACGTCGCCGCCGAGCAGGGTCAGCTCGGACGTGATGGCCGGGATCCGCTCGACCGGGACCTCGAAGTAGTCCTCCGAGAGCACGGCGACGTCGGCGAGGAAGCCGGGGACCAGCTGGCCGCGCTCGTGCTCCTCGCTGGAGAACCAGGCGGTGTCGCGCGAGTAGCCGGCAAGGGCCTCCTCGCGGGACAGCAGGTTCTCGCCCGCCAGGGTCGGGGTCCCGCCGACGGTGAGCCCGGTGATGAAGTGCTGCAGGCTCGCCCACGGGTTGTACGAGGACGCGCGCATGCCGTCCGAGCCGAGGCCGACCGGGACCCCCGCCTCGAGCAGGGCGCGCAGCGCGGGGGAGCCCGCGACGCGCTCCGGGCCCCACGCGTCCAGGAGCTGCTGGCCGTTGAAGCGCAGCAGGGCCTGGTGCAGGACGCCGATCCCGAGGGCCTTGAGGCGGGGGATGTCCACGGCCGTCACGGCGTTGGCGTGGATGAGCGACCACCGCAGGGTGTCGATCGGCACCTCGGCGTGGATCTCCTCGAAGAGGTCCAGCAGTCCCTCGAGGAACTCGCGGTTCATGACGTGGATCTGGACGGCCCAGCCCTTGCGGGCGAAGGGCAGGAGGATCTCCTTCGCCTCGGCGAGCGCCTCCGGGGAGAAGTCCGCGGGCTTCCCGAGGTCGTCGTGGCTGCGGTAGAGGATGATCTCGCCGATGCCGGACCACTTCAGCATCCCGTCGCCGAAGCGCGGCTCCCCGAACCGGGCGTAACCCGCGAAGTCCTCGGCCTCCGTCCCGCGCCGGGTCGCGTGCTTGAGCATCCGGACCCGGGTGCGCAGGAGGCCGCGGCGCCATGCCTCGTGCAGGGCCCCGTAGACGTCGGGGCCGGAGTTGACGCCGCCGCCGTCGGTCGCGCCGACGAGGCCGAGGCGCGCGAACTCCCGCGACAGCTGCCCGGTGGAGGTGACCTCCCGCTCGAACGGCGGGGGCGGGAGCTGGTTGTAGAACCACGAGAGCTGCGCCATGCGCCCGTTGCCGCGGCCGTTCCACGCGCCGTCGGCGTCGCGCTCGAACGCGTCCGGGGTGGGCGAGGCGGCGATCCGCTCCTCGTCGAGGCCGAGCGCCGCGATCCCGGCGCTGTTGAAGACGCCGTACTCGTACAGGGCCTGGACGAAGACGGGGTTCTCCGGCGCGGCGGCGTCGAGCTCCTCGCGCGTCGGCCCCCGCCGCTCGGCGAACTGGTCCTCGGACCAGCCGCCGATGACGCGGATCCACGCGCCCGGCTCCAGCTGCGCGGCGCGCTCGGCGACGGCGGCGAGGGCCTCGGCGAGGCTGGCCTTGTCCTCCCAGCGCACCTCGTCGGCCCACGTCCGGCCGGCACGCATGAAGTGCACGTGCGAGTCGACGAGCCCGGGCACGACGCGGCGTCCCCCGACGTCCACCACCCGGGTCCGCGGTCCGACGTGCGCCTGCACCTCGTCGTCGCTGCCGACGGCGAGCACGTGTCCGGAGCGGACGGCGAGCGCGGTGGCCTCGGCCGGGACGGCCGGGTCGAGGCTCAGCGTGGTGATCCGACCGTTGACGAGAACGAGGTCGGCGTCGGGCACCTGCGTCATGGCACGTCTCCCTTGCTGGGCGGGCGACGTCGGTGTCGCCTCACGCCCGAGTGCGCAACAAACGATTGCGGCAGACTAGCACCGACGGCGTCCCGGCTGAAGGGACCCTCGGCTGCCTCTCAGGCACCAGAAGTGAACTCTCTGCGACGCCCGGCGGCCCTGCGCGCCACCCGCCGCGCAGGGCGCCGCGCTGGTGCAAAGCATTGCACCGTGCGGGCCCGGGTGCTTCACTGAGGCCGTCGTGCGCCACCGACAGGGCAGGCCCCGGCGTCCGGTGACGCGACGACCGCGCGGCAGAGCCGCCGCGCGGTCCGCCCCACCGCCCGGACCGGGCAGAGGAGGAATGCGGTGAGCAGCCCCGACGGGCACCTCGAGGTCATCCACCACGAGGGCTGGAGCCCCGACATCAAGCAGGTCTACGTCCCCGCCATCAGGGCCACCGGCGGCCGGACCGTGTACATCTCCGGCATCACCGCCGCGCCGCCGTACCACGACCACCCGCACCGGCCCGAGCAGTTCGCAGCCGTCCCGACGGACATCGCCGGTCAGGTCGCGCTGCTGTTCGAGCACCTCGACCTGGCGCTCGCGGCGGCCGGCTGCCGGCGGCAGGACATCGTGCGCATGGACCGCTTCTTCACGAACGTGCGCGAGGACCAGGACGTCGTCAACGCCCACCAGGGCGCGTGGTTCGGTGGCCACATCCCGACCAGCACGTCGGTGGAGGTCGTCTCCCTGGCCACCGACCCCGGGCTGCGCCTGGAGATCGCCGTCATCGCCGTCGCGCCGGACTGAGGCAGCGCCCGCCCGCCGTGCAGGGTTCGGCCCGGAGGGCTCAGCCCTGCGCGGCGGGCGTCCGGTCGTAGGCGCGGTGCAGCCACGTCGCCGCGACCCCGAGGGCCGCGGAGAGGGCGGCGCCCGCCGCGAGGTAGCGGGTGAAGCTCCCGGAGGCGAAGGGAGCGGCGCCGAGGGCGGTCCAGGCCGCGCCGCCGAGGAAGAGCCCCGACGCGAAGAGGCTCACGGCGGTCGCGCGCGCCCCGGGAGCCACCTCGGTCACCCACGTCTGCAGCGTCGTGTGCATGAACGCCCACGCCGCCGCGAGGAGGACGCACGCGGCGAGGACGCCGACCCACGCCTGGTCCAGCAGGAGCGCGACGTAGGCCGCGGTGGCGAGCACGCCGCCGGTCGCGAGCCGGCGCGTCGCCGACATCCCGGCCCCGGCCAGGCGCTTGACGAGCGGTGCGGCGAGCATCACGGCGAGCCCGTACCCGGCGGTCACGAGACCCGAGCCGGTCGTGCTCATCCCCGCCCGCTGCAGCAGCGCCGGCAGGTAGGTCAGGACCCCGACGAGCACCATCCCCTCCACGAGGACGAGCAGCAGCACCGCCACCGGCCACGGTCGCAGCAGCACGGCCGCCAGCGAGGCACCGGGCCGCTGTCGGGGGTGCTCCACGGCGGGCTCCGGCACGCGGCGCAGCAGGACGACGAGACCGGCCGCGGCGACGGCCGGCGCCGCGAACGCCGCGCGCCAGCCGAGGAGGTCGGCGATGCCCGCGGCGACGAGCGTCGCCGTCGCCATGCCGACCGCGGAGACGGCCATGAGGTCCGCGAGCGGACCGTGCCGGCGCAGCGGGGGGAGCGAGTCGCCGATGTAGATGATCGCCGTGGGGAACACGGCGGCGTAGGCCGCCCCGGCGACGAACCGCGCGACGGCCAGCACGACGACGTCGGGCGCCACGGCGCTGACGAGTCCGGCGAGCACGCTCAGCGCCAGGGCGATGCGGACCGTGCGGACCCGGCCCAGGCGGTCCGACGCGAAGCCCCACAGCACCTGGGTGGCGCCGTAGCCCACGAAGTACAGGGTCGCGACGACGGCGACCTGCTCGACGGGGACGCCGAGGTCGAGCGCGATCGGCAGCAGCAGCGGGGCGATGGCGAGCCGGTCGAAGGAGGCGAGGAAGACGGCGCTGTGCAGCAGCCGCAGCGCGCCGCGCAGCTCCCGCTCGTCCCGGGCCGCGCTGCGGCCGGGGTCAGTCGGTGTCGAAGACATCGGGGTGCTTGGCCAGCTCGACCCGCGTCCGCCTGATGTGCAGCTCGAGCACGTGGGCGGCGTCCTGGGCGTCGCGACGTCGCAGCGCCTCGACGAGCAGCGTGTGCTCCGCGTGCGTCGCGGGGTTGTCCGCGACGCCCACGAGGACCGCGTACGCACGCCGGTAGGGCTGGGTGGAGTTCCACAGCCGCCGGACGATCTCCTCCATCGACGGCGCCGTCGCCCCGGCGTAGGAGAGCAGGTGGAACTCCCGGTCCAGCCGAAGGAAGGTCTCCAGGTCCGCCCCGCGCATGCGGACGGCGAGGTCGTCGAGGCGGTCGACGACGTCGTCGGCCAGGTGCGGCGTGGACAGCGAGAGCAGGAGCGGCTCCAGGCGCTCGCGGATGAGGTACGCCTCGGTGCACTCGTGCACGGACAGGGACTCGACCCACGCCCCGGTGTTGGCGACGAGGCGGACGAGCCCCTCGGCCTCGAGCCGGCGCAGCGCGTCCCGCACGGGCAGGCGGCTCGCGCTGAACTCGCGGGCGAGGTCCTCCTGGACGATGCGCGAGCCCGGCTGCCGGGTCCCCGAGAGGATCTGCCGGCGCAGCCCCTCGACGATCCGGTCGGAGGCCGGGCCGGTCTCGGCGGGGGGAGCGGTCACCGTGTCGGTCATGACGGCATCGTCCCCGGTCCGGCCCGCCGCGCGCTCACGCGATCGGGTTCGCGGGGTGCCACAGCAGCGTCGTCGTCGCCGGGTCCTTCTCGTAGGCCTTGCCCTCGGGGTAGCTGACCAGCTCGAGCTGCATGCCCCAGGGGGCCCGGAAGTACACCCAGCGCTGGCCGGCCGAGTGCCGTGTGCTCACGGTGGGCTCGCCCATGACCTCCACGCCCTGCTCGCGCAGGTAGGCGACGGCGGCGTCGAGGTCGTGGACGTAGATCGCCAGGTGGTGCCCGCCGATGTCGCTGTTGCGCGGGTGCGGCGCCTGGCCGTCCGCGGCCTCGTACTGGAACACCTCGAGGTTGGGGCCGGTGCCGAGGCGGTAGAAGCGCAGCTCGCGCATCACGGTGCGGGGGTGCACGCCGAGGTGCACGGCCATCCAGTCGTCGTCGCGCTCGAACGGGCCGAGGGAGTACACGCGCACGCACCCCAGGACGTCGACGAGGAACCGCTCCGCCTCGTCGAGGTCGGGGACGGTGATCCCGATGTGCTCGGTGCCGACCAGGCCGGGAAGCGCCATCGCTCCTCCTCCATGTTCCGAACGAGTTGTATCCGACGCGCGGCCGATGAGGCCATCTGGCTGCAGTTCCTCGCCCCGCGCTCTTGTGAATGTATCCAATCACGCTCTACTGTCCGTGACCAGAGGTCCGCTTCGAAGGAGAGACGACCATGCGCAGGACACCGCTCGAGCCCGGGTCGCCCTGGGTCCAGCTGGAGAGCACGCCCGAGGACTGGGCGGCGGCGGACCCGGGTCTGCTGACCACGATGCTCGGCCAGATGCACCTGATCCGGGCGTTCGAGGAGGCCGTCCTCGACCTCGCCGGCCAGAACCTGGTGCACGGGCCCGCCCACTCCAGCATCGGGCAGGAGGGCGGCGCCGTCGGCTCGGTCCTCGCGCTGCGCGCGTCGGACGGCGTCAACGGCACGCACCGCGGGCACCACCAGTTCCTCGCCAAGGTGATCTCCTACGTGACGCCCGAGCTCGACCTCGAGGCGCTCGTCCCCGAGGACCTCGCCGCGGTGCTCCAGCGGACGCTCGCGGAGATCCTCGGGCTCGACCAGGGCTGGTCGCGCGGCCGCGGCGGCTCGATGCACCTGCAGTGGATGGAGGCCGGGGCGCTCGGCACCAACGCGATCGTCGGCGGGGGCGTCCCGCTCGCGGCCGGCAACGCCTGGGCGCAGCGCAACAGCGGGACCGACGACGTGACGGTCACCTACTTCGGCGACGGCGCGATCAACATCGGCTCGGTGCTGGAGTCGATGAACCTCACCGCGGCGTGGGACCTGCCCCTGTGCTTCTTCGTCGAGAACAACCTCTACGCGGTCTCCACCACCGTGGACGAGGTCACGGGCGAGCCGCGCCTGTCCGCGCGCGGCCCCGGCTTCGGGCTCGCCTCGTGGCGGGTCGACGGCATGGACCCGCTGGCCGTGCACCTGGCCATGACGGAGGCCGTCGAGCACATGCGGGCCGGCAAGGGCCCGGTGCTCGTCGAGGCCGAGGTCTACCGGTTCTTCCACCAGAACGGCCCATACCCCGGCTCGGCCTTCGGCTACCGCAAGAAGGACGAGGAGGCGCACTGGCGCGCCCGCGACCCGCTGGAGCGCGTCGCGACCGAGATGATCGCGCGGGGCCTCATCGACGCCGACGGGGTCGTGAAGGTCAGGTCCCAGGCCACCGAGGCCATGGCCGCCGTCGTCGCCGAGCTCACGGAGCCGGACCCGGACGGCAAGCCGGGCACGAAGCGGATCCGGCCCGAGCTGTGGCCGGACACGGCGTTCGTCGACGTCGGCATCCGCAGCGACCTGTCCGAGGTCGCCGACGTGCGCACCGCGGAGGCCGAGAACTTCGCCGGCGCGATGGTGTCGAAGCGGTTCGTCGAGGCCGTCGCGGGGGTCATGCACCGCCGGATGTCGACCGACGAGCGGATCGTCGTCCTCGGCGAGGACGTCCACCGCCTCGGCGGCGGCACGAACGGCGCGACCAAGGGCCTCGCCGAGGCGTTCCCCGGGCGGGTGCTCGGTACGCCGATCAGCGAGAACGCGTTCGTCGGGCTCGGCGGCGGCATGGCGCTCGACGGGCGGTTCCGCCCCGTCGTGGAGCTCATGTACCCCGACTTCCTCTGGGTGGCTGCCGACCAGCTCTTCAACCAGATCGGCAAGGCCCGTCACATGTTCGGCGGCACGAGCCGCGTCCCCTTCGTGCTGCGCACCAAGGTCGCCAAGGGTGCGGGCTACGGCTCGCAGCACTCGATGGACCCGGCCGGGCTCTTCGCGACCGCGGCGGGCTGGCGGATCGTCGCCCCGTCGAACCCGTTCGACTACATCGGCCTCATGAACGCCGCGCTCGCGATCGAGGACCCGGTGCTGGTCCTCGAGCACGTCGGTCTCTACCAGACCACCGGGGAGTTCCCCGAGGACGACCTCGACTACCAGCTGCCGGTGGGCCGGGCGAAGGTCCGCCGCGAGGGCTCCGCCGTCACCGTGCTGACCTACCTCAGCATGGTCGGGCACACCCTCGAGGCGGTCGAGCAGACCGGTGTCGATGCGGAGGTCGTCGACCTGCGGTGGCTGGACCGCGCCAGCATCGACTGGGACACGATCGGGGCGTCGATCCGCAAGACCAACGCCGTGCTCATCGCGGAGCAGGGTGCCATCGGCACCTCCTACGGCGGGTGGCTCGCCGACGAGATCCAGCGCCGGTTCTTCGACTGGCTCGACCAGCCGGTGCAGCGGGTCACCGGGCGCGAGGCGTCCCCGAGCATCTCCAAGGTGCTCGAGCGGGCCGCGTTCGCGGAGGTCGCCGAGGTCGTCGAGGGCCTGCGGCGCGTGACCGAGGGGATGGGTGGCTGACGTGGCGACACTGATCCGGATGCCGGCAGTGATGACGGGTGCCGGCGAGGCCGTCATCGCGTCGTGGGTGGCGGCCGAGGGGGCGACCGTCGCCGTCGGCGACGTGCTCGCGGAGATCGAGACCGAGAAGGCCGTCGTCGAGCTCGCGGCCGAGGAGGCCGGCGTGCTCGTCCGGCGCCTGGCCGCCGAGGGCGCCATGGTCGAGGTCGGTGCCCCGGTCGCCGTGCTCGGCGCGGCGGGGGAGGACGTCGACGTCGACGCGCTGCTCGGCACGGCGGCGGCACTCGCCTCCGAGGCGCAGGGTTCCGCCGACGACGCCGCGGCGGTCGGCGCGGCCGCCGCGCTCGCCGGTGCGGCGCAGGACGCCGCGGGGAACGAGGTGTCCGCGTCGTCCGGGGTGCCGGGGGATGGCGGTGCAGCCGATGGCGGTGCCGCCGGTGACGGTGCCGGGGAGCATGCCGGGCACGACGGCGGCCCGGGCAGCGGGGAGCGGCTGTTCGCCAGCCCCCTCGCCCGCAAGATGGCCCGCGAGGCGAACGTGGACCTGGCGCGCCTGCACGGGACGGGTCCCGGCGGGCGGGTCGTCCGGCGGGACGTCGAGGCGGCCATCGCCGCGGGGGCCGCCGCCGCTGCGGCCGCCCCGGCGGCTCCGGCCCCCGCCCCGGCTCCCGCTTCGTCGGCGACCGTGCCCGGGGCGCCCGCTGTGCCCCCAGCCGGGTCCCGCGTGCCGCACACCCCGATGCGCCGGGCGATCGCGCGCCGGCTCACCGAGAGCAAGGCGACGGTGCCGCACTTCTACGTCGTGGCCGAGCCGCGCGTGGACGCCCTGCTGGACCTGCGGCGCCAGGTCAACGCGGGCGGCGACGTGCGGGTGTCGGTCAACGACCTCGTCGTCAAGGCCGTGGCGGCCGCCTACCGGGCGGTGCCCGAGGCGAACGTCCAGTGGACCGACGACGAGATGGTCGTGCTCGACGGCGTCGACGTCGCCATCGCGGTCGCCACCGACGGCGGCCTCCTCACCCCCGTCCTGCGGGGCGTGGACCGGCTGCCGGTCTCGGAGGTCTCCCGCGTCGCGGCCGACCTCGTGGCCCGCGCCCGGGCCGGTCGGCTCAAGCAGGCCGAGCTCGAGGGCGGCTCGATCACCGTGTCGAACCTCGGCATGTACGGGACGCCGGAGTTCAGCGCGATCCTCAACCCGCCGCAGGCCGCGATCCTGGCGGTCGGGGCGGCGGTCCAGCAGCCGGTGGTCGTCGACGGCGAGCTGGCCGTCGGCACGGTGATGCGGTGCGTGCTGTCCGCCGACCACCGTGCGATCGACGGGGCGCTGGCGGCGCAGTGGGCCGCGGCGTTCACCCGCGCGGTCGAGAACCCGCTGTCGATCCTGGTGTGAGGTCCCGGTGGGGTGGCCCCGGCCGCCCCACCGGGCTCTCCCGCCTGCTCGCGTCCCTCGCGTGAGCGTTGGAGTCGGATGGCGACTCCCAGGCTCACCGGAGGTGGCGGGTGTGGGTGCGGTGAGCGTGGGAGCCGGATGGCGACCCCTTCGCTCCCGTGGGGCCGGCCGGCTGCGCGCCGGCCGGTGCCGCGGTGTCTAGCCTGGGCCGGTGATCGTCGTCCACGTCTCCGACTGCTACGCGCCGCGCACCGGCGGCATCGAGTCCCAGGTCCGGGACCTCGCGCGGGCGCAGGCTGCGGCAGGAGACGAGGTGCACGTCCTCACGGCGACCCCCGGCGCCCACGGTCACCACGCGCCGGGGCACCCCCCGGAGGACGACGGCGGCGTCCACGTGCACCGCCTCGGCACACGGCTGCCCTTCGACCTGCCGGTCAACCCCGCTGCGCCGCCGCGCATGCGGGCGGTCCTCGACGCCGTCCGCCCCGACGTCGTGCACGTGCACGCGGGGGTCGTGTCCCCGTTCGCCTTCGACGGCACGCGGGTCGCCGTCGACGCCGGGCTGCCCGTCGCGGTGACCTGGCACTGCATGCTCGACGGCGTCGTCGCGCCGCTGCGCGCCGTCGTCGGCCGGACGCGCTGGCGCAGCGCGCCGCTCGCGCTGAGCGCGGTGAGCCGGGCCGCGGCGCGACGCGTCGAGGACGTGTTCGGCGCGCCCGTCGCCGTGGTGCCGGACGGCATCGACCTCACCGCGTGGGTGCCGTCGCCCGGGGTGCTGGAGGAGCCGGGCCCCGACGCCGACGTGAGGCCGGCGAGCGGGCGGCCGCGCTCGCACCCGCTCCGGATGGTCGCGACGATGCGGCTCGCGCCGCGCAAGCGCGGGCCGGCGCTCGTCGACGTGGTCGCCGACGCGGCGCGCTCGTTGCCGCCCCGGGCGCTCACGCTCGACGTCCTCGGCGACGGCCCCGCGCGCGCCGCGATCCGTCGCCGGGCCGAGCGGCGGGGCGTGGGCGACGTCGTGCGGCTGCGGGGACGGGTGCCGCGCGCCGACCTGCCCGATGTCTACGCCGGCGCGGACGTGTTCCTCGCGCCCGCGCGGCTCGAGGCCTTCGGCATCGCGGCCCTCGAGGCGCGCACCGCCGGCCTCGTCGTCGTCGCGCGCGAGGGCACCGGCGTCGAGGAGTTCGTCACGTCGGAGGAGGACGGCCTGCTCGTCGCCGACGACGCCGCGATGGCCGCCGCCGTCGTCCGCCTCGCCACCGAGCCCGGTCTCCTGGAGCGCCTCCGGGCCGCCGCGACGACGCGCCGGCCCGTGCACGGCTGGGAGCTCACCGCGCGCACGGCGCGGGAGGAGTACGAGCGGGCGCGCCGGCTGCGCGGCGCTGACCGGCACGCATAGGCCCTAGGTCCGGGAGCCCTAAGACCTATGACACGGCTCCGGCCGTGAGAAAGACTGTGATCATCGAGCCGGGGAGAACGGCTCGTCGGGAGCCGGCCAGGCGGCCGGTCCCGGTCACGGTTCCTGGGAAGGGAGTGGACGATGTCCACCACGCTGGTCAACACGAAGGCTGTCCGACTCATCTCGATCCTGCTCATCGCCGCCGGCGCGCTGCTGGTCGTCGGCGGGGCCGCGACCTGGATCACGGTCCGCAGCCAGCTGGTCGCGGAGAACATCACGATCCCCGACGACGCGATGGCCTTCGGCGGGAACGTCGTGAACGGCCCCCTGGACGCCTACGTCCAGGCCGACATCATCAACAAGCACGCGCTGGAGGGCTCCGGTGGCAAGACCTACGCCGAGCTGGACCGTGAGGACCCCGCCCGCGCCTCGGTCATGAACGGCTCGTTCCTGCGGGCCTCGCTGTTCACCTCCGTCATCGCGTTCGGCGTCGCCGCGTTCGCGGCGGGCATGGGCGTCCTGTTCGCACTCATCGGCTACGCCCTGCGCAGCCTGGTCCCCGCCGCCGCGGACGTGGAGCCCCGCAAGGTGGTCGGTGCCGGCGCCTGACCTCACGGCGCCCGTACCGATGCGCCGCCCCACCTGACGCCGGCGGCGCAGCCAGGAGGGCCGCACCCGCAGCTGGACACCAGCTGCCGGTGCGGCCCTCCGTCGTTCCCGGTCGCCCTCCCCCTCCAGGAGGGCGACCGGAGCCGGTCAGGCGCTGCGGTCGCGCCGTCGCCCCGCGGAGACGAGCGAGCCGACCACCAGCGCCACGCCCGCGAGGGCGACGGTCGTGATGACGGCGAGCTGGACGTCGAAGACGACGCCCGCGGCCACCGCGGCCAGCAGCACGCCGACGGCGACCACCACGAGGCCCCAGACGACCGTGCCGACCCGGACGCCACGCGCGATCTCCGGCGTGGTGAGTGGTGCCGTGCCGCTCGTGCCGGTGGCCGCGGCGGTGCCGGCCGGCACCGACCACGGGGCGTCGTCGTCGGCGTGCCGGGTGGCGCCGGCCGCAGTGGGAGCGGCCCCCGTTCCCGTGGCCCCTGCCGGCCTCTCGTCCATCGTCAGCTCCTCGGTCTCGTCGGTCGTGCTCCGCCCGGTCGGGCTCGCGCCGGTCGTGCCGGTGTCGGGGGTGCGGTCCTCGGCCATGTCAGCCCTCCTCCACGGTCACGGCCCCGGCGCCCACGGAGACGTCGAGGACGATCTGCGGCTCGGCCCCGGCCTCGACGGCGGGCGACTCGTACTCGGCACGGCGCTGGCCGAAGCCCGTCTGCACCTGCTCGCCCAGCCACCGGACCTCGCCGGCGAACACCTGGATGTCGGCGGTGAACGCGCCGTCCTCGGGGATCCGGACGGTCACCTCGCCGGCGCCGACGGAGATCGGGATCTCCACGACGTCGCCGGTGCGCAGCGGGAGCTCGGTGAGGTCGATGGTCGCCTCGCCGGCGCCCACGGAGTAGCCGCGCTCGGCCTCGGCGACGGTGGTCGGGGTGTTGCGGATCTCACCCATCCCGGTGCTCGTGCCGTCCCAGCTCCACTCGGTGAAGTCCATCCGGGCGAAGAAGGCGAGGGGGATGAGCAGGACGGTCGCGATGACGGCGGTCGCACCGAGCCCGCCGCTGTGCCGGCCGCGCAGGCCGGCGACGACGATGCCGATGCCGGACAGGACGACCAGGACCGCGCCGGCCGCCAGGAGCACGGGACCGTCGAAGAGGTCCTCGCGCTGGGCGTACCAGAAGCCGGCGAGCGCCAGGAGCGAGAGGCCGAGCACGATGCTCACCG
>NZ_CAMPHH010000008.1 GCF_946885855.1 uncultured Actinotalea sp.
GGGGCGCCCAGGGCGTCATCAAGGGCGAGCCGGACTTCGAGTGGGGCTACTTCCCGCTCCCCGGCAGCGACGACCCCGAGGCGAACTCCATCCTGCGCGGCAAGCTCGAGACGAACCTCGCGATCCCGGCCAACGCCGAGGACAAGGACTGCGCGCTGAAGTTCTTCGAGTTCTACTCGCAGCCGGAGAACTACCAGCTCTACGTCACCGAGAACGGCGTCATGCCCACGCAGCCGAACATGGAGACGACCGAGTTCTTCGAGAGCATCGAGCAGTACACCGGCGAGGAGGGCTTCGCGCCGGCGTGGGGCACCGTGTTCTTCCCCAACCCCGCCGCGGGTGTCAACGTCCGCGTCGGCTTCCCGTACGACCAGATCGCGCCCATGGGGACCGAGTCCGACATGCAGGCGCTCGCCGAGGCGTCCCAGGCCGCCTGGGAGGCGGCACTCCCCCAGGAGTGAGCGACGCCGGTCCCGGACCGGCCGCCGCGGTACCGGGCGGTGACCCCACCGCCCGGTACCGCGCACCACCCTCGTCCCGCACCGATCGGAGCACTCGATGGCCGTCATGACCAGCCCGTTCGGCACCCAGCGCGCCGCGCGCTGGATGCCGTGGGCGGGCTTCTCCCCCGCACTCGCCCTGTTCGTGGTCTTCGGGCTGCTGCCGGCGTTCGCCGTCGTCGTGCTGTCGTTCACGAACATCTCCGGCATCCCCGGGGTGCCGTGGACCTGGATCGGCCTGGAGAACTACCGGTTCTTCTTCACCGGGCCTCAGGCGACCGAGAACTGGGAGCTGCTGTGGCGCACGCTGCAGTTCTGCCTCGCCGTGACGGTGCTGCAGAACGCCGTCGCCCTCGGGCTCGCGGTACTGCTGACGCAGCGCCTGCGCGGCGTGACCCTCATGCGGTCGATCATCTTCATGCCGGTGGTCCTGGGCGTCACGGTGATCGGCCTGGTGTGGCTGCTCTTCTTCAACCCCACCGGCGGTCCCGCGGCCGGCTTCCTGTCGCTGTTCGGCAGGCAGTCGGCCTTCCTCGGCGACCCGAACATCGCGTTCGGCCTCATCATCGCCATCCAGATCTGGGCCGGCCTCGGCTACGGGATGATCATCTTCATCGCCGCCCTGCAGGCCGTGCCGGCGGAGCTGCACGAGGCCGCCAAGGTCGACGGCGCCAACGCCTGGCAGCGGTTCCGCAACGTCACGGTCCCGATGATCGCGCCGGGCGTCACCGCCAACGTGCTCATCTCGATCATCGGCGCGCTCCAGTCGTTCCAGCTGATCTTCGTGCTGACGGGCGACAACCCGTACACCTCGGTGCTCGCGCTGAAGATCTTCACGATCGGCTTCACCGCGAACGCGACCGGCTCCGCCATCCAGCAGCAGGGCCTGGCGTCGGCGATCTCGATGATCCAGTTCGTCATGGTCGGCGTCATCGCCCTCACCGCCCTGAAGTACCTGCGCCGACGGGAGACCCAGCTGTGACCACCCTCCAGGAGCCCACCCAGGGCGACGCCGTCGTCGCCGCAGCGCTGGCCGGCGGCGCTGCCGGCCCCGACGAGGCACGACGCCCGCACGTCGAGCGCCGGCGGCCGCGCAGCAGGTCGCGCTGGCTGCTCTACCTCATCGCCTTCGCCGCGGTGATGACCTACGTCTTCCCGCTGCTGTTCCTCGTCAACACCTCCCTGAAGACCTCCGAGGGCTTCATCCAGAACCCGACGGGCGTGACGACGACGCTCGCGCTGGAGAACTTCACCGAGGCGTGGGAGCGCGGGAACTTCGGCACCTACATCCTCAACAGCCTGCTGTACACGCTCGTCGGCTCGTTCATCAGCACCGCGGCCGCCGTGCTCCTGGCGTTCCCCGTCGCCCGGGGGTACCTCAAGGGCTCACGGACGTTCTGGCCTGTCGTCTTCGTCATCTCGCTGTTCCTGCCCAACGCCCTCACGGCGCAGTTCCAGCTCATGCTCGAGCTCGGCCTGTACGGCTCGCGGATCGGCTACATCGTGCTCATGGGCGCCTCGCTGGGCGTCGGCCCGCTGCTGGTCATGGGCTACCTGCGCAGCGTGCCGCGCGAGCTGGACGAGGCGGCCGCGATCGACGGCTGCGGCTACTTCCGCTACCTGCTGACCTTCGTGGTCCCCCTGTGCCGGCCGGTGATCATCACCGTGTTCATCCTGCAGTGCATCGGCACGTGGAACGACATCATCCTGGCGACGATCTACCTCGCCGACCCCGCCACCTACCCCGTCACGGTCGGGCTGTTCGCCTTCCGCGGCCAGTACAGCAACGACTGGGCGCTCCTTGCGGCCGCCGTCATGATCGTCGCCGTGCCGCTGATCATCCTCTACGCCTTCGTCCAGAAGTACATCATCGCCGGCGTCACCGACGGCGCCCTCAAGGCCTGACGCCGTCGGCGGCGTCCCTGCGACGCCGGCCGGGCGGTCCACCTGCTCACCACCTCCCGCACCTGGAGATCCCGTGCCCCGTCTGACCACCCTGCCCGCCGACTGGACGCTCACCCTGGTCGACGCCGCGCCCGAGACACCGGCGCGCCTGGTGGGCCGGGCCGTCCCGGCCACCGTCCCCGGGTGCGTCCACACCGACCTCATGGCCGCCGGCCTGCTCGAGGACCCGTACCTCGACGACAACGAGGACCGGCAGCACTGGGTCGGCCGCTCGGGCTGGCAGTACTCGACGCGGTTCGAGGCCCAGGCCGGGGAGGCGGAGCGCGTCGACCTCGTCGCCGAGGGCCTGGACACGGTCGCCACGGTGGCCGTCAACGGCGCCGTCGTCGGTACCTCCCGGAACATGCACCGCAGCGTCCGGTTCGACGTCCGCGGCGCCCTGGCCGCGGACGGGCACAACGACGTGACCGTCCGCCTCGACTCCGCCTGGGACGAGGCGGACCGGGTGGCCGAGCTCGTCGGCGGCCACCGCGGCGGTCCCTACGGCATGCCGTACAACATGGTGCGCAAGATGGCCTGCAACTTCGGCTGGGACTGGGGCCCCACGCTCGTCACGGCGGGCGTCTGGAAGCCGGTGCACGTGCACGCCTGGAGCACCGCGCGCCTGGACCGCGTGCGACCCCTCGTCTCGCTGCGCGGCGACGACGGCGTCGTGGAGGTCCGTGCGGACGTCGAGCGCTCCGGCGTCGGCGCCGCGGGCGACCTGGTGCTGCGGGTCGTCGTCGACGACCACGAGCAGACGACCACCCTCACCGCCGACGACGACGCCGCGGCCGCCGTGGTCGTCGTGCCGTCCCCGCGGCGGTGGTACCCGCGCGGGTACGGCGAGCAGCCGCTGTACCCCTGCACCGTGACGCTGGAGACGGCCGACGGCGCGGTCCTGGACACCTGGGAGCGCCGGCTCGGCTTCCGCGACGTCGTGGTCGACACGTCCCCGGACGCGGAGGGCCGCACCCGGTTCACGTTCGTCGTCAACGGCGAGCCGGTGTTCGCCCGCGGGGTCAACTGGATCCCGGACGACTGCTTCCCGAGCCGGGTCGACGAGGCCCGCTACCGCCGGCGCCTGGAGCAGGCGTGCGAGGCGGGCGTCGACCTGGTCCGCGTCTGGGGCGGCGGGCTGTATGAGAGCGACACCTTCTACGACCTGTGCGACGAGATGGGGCTGCTGGTCTGGCAGGACTTCCTCTTCGCGTGTGCGGCCTACCCGGAGGAGGAGCCCTTCCGCTCGGAGGTCGAGGCCGAGGCCCGGGACGTCGTGGCCCGGCTCATGCCGCACCCGAGCCTCGTGCTGTGGAACGGCAACAACGAGAACAACTGGGGCCTCTTCCTGTGGCAGCTCGACATCCCGCTGGGCGACCTGTCCTGGGGTGAGGGGCTCTACCTCGACCTGCTGCCCGCCGTCGTCGCCGAGGTCGACCCGACCCGCGCCTACTGGGTGAGCAGCCCTTGGTCGGGCAGCACCGCGATCCCGCCCAACGACCCGGACCACGGCAACATCCACGTCTGGGACGTGTGGAACGGGCGGGACTACACGGCCTACCGCGAGTACGCGCCGCCCTTCGTGTCCGAGTTCGGCTGGCAGGCGCCGCCGGCGTGGTCGACGCTGCGCCGGGCGGTGAGCGACGAGCCGCTGACCCCGGAGTCCCCCGGGGTCGCGCACCACCAGAAGGCCAAGGGCGGGAACGCCGGCCTGATGCGGGGCCTCGCGTTCCACTTCCCCGAGCCGGTCACCACCGACGACTGGCACCACCTGGCCCAGGTGAACCAGGCGCGCGCGCTCGCCGTCGGCATCGAGCACTGGCGCGCCGAGTGGCCCCGGACGGCCGGCACCATCGTGTGGCAGCTCAACGACTGCTGGCCCGTCGCGTCCTGGGCCGTGATCGACGGCGACGGGCGGTGCAAGCCGGCGTGGTACGCGCTGCGCCGCGCCTACGCCGACCGGCTCGTCACCGTCCGGCCCGCGGAGGGCGGCCTCGAGGTGGCCGTCGTCAACCAGAGCGCGCGGCCCTGGGAGGTGACCGTGACCCAGCGCGTCGTCGGGTTCGACGGCACGCCGGGAGCGACGGCGTCCGCCTGCGTGACCGTGCCGCCCCGCTCCGTCGTGCACGTCCCGGTGACGGTCACGATCACCGACCCGCACCGCGAGGTCCTCGTCGCCGAGGCCGACGGCGAGCGCGGCCTGTGGTTCGCGGCCGAGGACGCCGAGCTCGACTACGACGCCGGCCCGCTGGACGTGCGCGTGGAGGCGGCCGACGGCGGCTACGACCTCCTGCTCACCGCCCGCGCCCTCGCCCGTGACGTCGTCGTGCACGCGGACCGGCTGCACCCGGAGGCCGTGGCCGACGACGCCGCGTTCACCGTCCTGCCCGGCGAGACGCGGCGGGTGCGGGTCACGACGCCCGTGCCGCTCGACACCGCGGCGCTGGTCGGCGCCCCGGTGCTCGCGACCGTCAACGACGCCGTCGTCGCCGCTCGGACGTCGGCGGGGGCCCTGGCGCCGGTCGCGGGCTGACGCGACCTCGGGGTTCCGCCTGCGCCCACCCGGTCGCCCCTGCGGGGACGGCCGGGTGTCATGCGTCCCCGGCCGGCCGCTCAGGCGATCCGGTCCAGGTCCGCGAGCGCGACCGGGGCGGCGAACGACCGGCCCGCCACGAACCGCTCGACCTCGGCGACGGACCACGCCCCGAGTCGGCGCAGCTCGGTGCCGAGCGCGCCGGCGACGTGCGGCGTGACGAACGCGGTCGGCGCGGCCAGGAGCGGGTGCCCCGCGGGCAGCGGCTCGGGGTCGGTGACGTCGAGCACGGCGTGCAGCCGCCCGGCCAGGACCTCCCGGGTGAGGGCGTCGTGGTCGACGAGGGCGCCGCGCGCGGTGTTGACGAGGGTCGCCCCGTCGGCCATGAGTGCGAGGCGACGCGCGTCGAGCAGGTGGCGCGTCGCCGGCACCGAGGGGGCGTGCAGGGTCACGACGTCCGAGCGCGCCACGAGCGTGTCGAGCTCGACCGGCTCCGCGCCGAGCGCCCGGGCCTCGTCGGGGGCCACGTAGGGGTCGTGCAGGAGGACGTCGACGTCGAACGGCCGCAGGAGGTCCAGGACGCGCCGCCCGATCCGTGAGGCGCCGACGACGCCGACGGTGCGGCCGTACGCGCCGACCGTCTCCGGGCCGCGGGCCTGCGTCGGCACGGGCCCGTCGAGGCGGCCGCACGCCCGGGCCGAGGCGAGCCACGCCCGCTTGAGGGACAGCAGGACGACCCCGAGGGTGAACTCCGCGACCGGGACGCTGTTCGCCTCGGCGGCGGTCGCGACGACGACGCCGCGCTCCCAGACCGCGGGCACGAGGAGCTCCTTGACGCTGCCGGCGGAGTGCACGACGGCGCGCAGGGCCGGGGCATCCGCCAGGACCGCCTCGTCGACCCGCGGGGCGCCCCAGCCGGTGACCAGGACCTCGACCCGGTCGAGCCAGCCGTCCGCCCGGGCCCGCTCCCAGGACGTCGTCGGCGCCACGTCCACGAGGGCCGTGGCGGCGCGCAGACGCGCGAGGGCGTCGTCGTCGAAGAGGTCCCCGGGCAGGCCCGGGCGCATGACCAGGGCGGCGGTCGGACGGCTCATCGGGTCTCCTCGATCAGGTCTCGCAGGGTCGCCGCCTCACGAGGCAGCACGTCGGGGTCGTCGCCGGGTACGAACTCCAGCAGCACGTCGGTCGGGCGCCCGCGCTCGTGCAGCAGCGCGAGCACGGCCCGCCACAGCCCGGCCCGCCGGGACAGGGGCAGGCGCTCGTCACCGGGCCACCAGGAGAAGGCGTGCACGGCCACGACGCGGTCGGCGAGCAGCCGCAGACCCGCGAGCGCCCGCTCGTCCGGCAGTCCCACGCCCGGCTGCCAGTACGCGCCGACGGCGGGCCGGTCCACCTCGTCCAGCAGCCGCGCGGCCGCCTCCTCCTCGTCCGCGAGCGTGCCGTCGTGCAGCTCCAGGCCGATGACGAGGCCCGGTGCGGCGTCGGCCGCGGCGTCGGCGAGGTCCCGCAGCCCGCCGACGACGGCGTCCCGGCCCGCCCGGGTCGCGTCCGCCGAGCCGGCGCTGCCCGCCCAGACCCGGACGCGCGGGGCACCGGTGCGAGCGGTCGCAGCGAGGAGCGCGACGCCGTCGTCGACCGTCGGCACGTCGAACCGCAGGTACGAGCCGAGGGAGGCGACCGCGGGGCCGTGCTCGGCCGCGAGCGCGCGGACGCCGGCCTGCGCGGCCGGGTCACCGAGCGGGACGTGCACGTCGGTGCCCCACTCCACCGCCGCCAGGCCCGCCTCGCGCGCCCGGCGGGCGACCTCGGCCACCCGGAGCGTCCGGAAGGTCACCGAGCACAGGCCCCCGCGCAGGAGCGGGACACCCCGGTCCGGTGCCACGGGGTCGGGGACCATCGCCTCGTCCATGAACAGCGACCCTAGCCTGAAAGCGCTTTCCGACAGAGGGGTGTCGCCCTACGGTGAACACCGTGAACCCTACGACGCGAAGCCCGGCGAGCACCACGACGACCAGGACGGCACCGGGCACCGCCCCTGGGACCGCGGCCCGCGCGACGACGGACACGTCCCCCGCGACCACCACATCCACCTGGATCGACCCCGACGCCCCGCCCGAGGCCCGTGTCGCGGACCTGGTGTCCCGGATGACGCTGGAGGAGAAGTGCGCCCAGCTCGTGGGAGTGTGGGTCGGCGTCGATCCGGACGGCGGGGTCGCGCCCCTGCAGGACCGGACGATCGGCACGATGCCGCCGCTGGCGCAGGTCGTCCGGCACGGCATGGGCCATCTGGCGCGCACGTTCGGCACCCGGCCCGTCGACCCCGCCGAGGGCGCCCGCGCGCTGCGCCGCACGCAGGCGCAGGTCGCCGCGGCGAGCCGCTTCGGCCTGGCCGCGATCGCCCACGAGGAGTGCCTCACCGGGCTGACGGCGTGGCAGGCGACCGTCTTCCCGACGCCCCTGGCCTGGGGCGCGGCGTGGGACCCGGACCTCGTGGAGGAGATGGCCGCGGCGATCGGGACGACGATGCGCGGCCTCGGCGTCCACCAGGGGCTCGCGCCCGTGCTCGACGTGGTGCGGGACCTGCGGTGGGGCCGCGTCGAGGAGTGCGTCGCGGAGGACCCGTACCTCGTCGCCCGCACGGGCGCCGCCTACGTGCGCGGGCTCGAAGGGGCCGGCGTCGTCGCGACGCTCAAGCACTTCGTGGGGTACTCGGCGAGCCGCGGGGGCCGCAACCTCGCCCCGGTCTCCGTGGGTCCGCGCGAGCTGGCCGACGTGCTGCTCCCCCCGTTCGAGGCGGCGGTGCGCGAGGGCGGCGCACGCTCGGTGATGACGTCCTACACGGAGCTCGACGGCGTCCCGAGCGCCGCCGACCGCACACTCCTGACCGACCTGCTGCGGGACCGGTGGGGCTTCACGGGCACCGTCGTGGCCGACTACTTCGCCGTCACGTTCCTCGTCGGCCAGCACGGCGTGGCGGCCGACGACGGCGCCGCCGCGGCCCGCGCCCTGACCGCCGGGGTCGACGTCGAGCTGCCTTCGCCGCGGTGCTACGTCGAGCCGCTCGTGGCGGAGGTCCGCGCCGGGCGCGTCGAGGAGGGCCTCGTGGACCGCGCGCTGGGCCGCGTCCTGCGGCAGAAGATCGACCTCGGGCTGCTCGACGGCGCGTGGGACCGCGAGACGGGCTCCGTGGACCTCGACCCGCCGGAGCACCGCGCGATCGCCCGGCGGCTCGCCGAACGCTCGATCGTCCTGCTGGCGCACGACGGCGCGCTGCCGCTCCCCGCCGGGCTGGGACGGGTCGCCGTCGTCGGGCCCAATGCGGACGACCCCTACGCCCTCATGGGGTGCTACGCCTTCCCGAACCACGTCGGCGTCCGGCACCCGGAGGTGCCGCTCGGCGTGGCTGCACCCACCGTCCTCGACGCCGTCCGCGCCGCCCTGCCGGACGCCGACGTCCGGCACGCCGAGGGCTGCGCCGTGAGGGACCCGGGGCTCGCTCTCGACGACGCCCTCCGGGCCGTGGACGGCACCGAGGTCTGCCTGGCCGTCCTGGGCGACCGGGCGGGGCTGTTCGGTGCCGGGACGTCCGGCGAGGGCTGCGACACGCCGGACCTGGAGCTCCCCGGAGAGCAGGGCGCGTTGCTCGAGGCGCTGCTCGGGACGGGGGTTCCCGTCGTGGCCGTGCTCGTCAGCGGCCGACCCTACGTGCTCACGCCCTGGCTCGACCGCCTCGCCGGCGTGGTCCAGGCGTTCTTCCCGGGCGAGGAGGGAGCCGGAGCGATCGTGGACGTCCTCCTCGGGCGCCGGGAGCCCCAGGGACGCCTGCCCGTGTCGTTCCCGCGGCACAGCGGCGCCCAGCCCGGGACCTACCTGACGCCACCGCTCGGCGGACCGAGCGCTGTGTCGGCGCTGGACCCGACGCCGTCGTACCCGTTCGGCCACGGGCTCAGCTACACCACCGTCGCGTACGAGGACCTGGAGACTCCCGCCACGGCCACCACCGACGGCGTCGTGACCGTCTCCTGCACCGTGCGGAACACCGGCGCCCGACCGGTCGACGAGGTGGTGCAGCTCTACGTCCGGGACGTGGTGGCCGAGGTGACCCGGCCGGCGCTCGAGCTCGTGGGGTTCGTGCGGGTGCCCCTGGCCGCCGGCGACGCCGCGCGCGTGAGCTTCGCCCTGCACACCGACCGCCTGTCGTTCACGGGGCTGGATCTGCAGCGTGTCGTGGAGCCCGGGGAGGTGCTGGTCCACGTCGGCAGGTCGGCCGGCGACCTGCCGCTGGCGGCGTCGGTCGAGCTCACCGGTCCCCGGCGGGCCGTGCCCGATCGTCGTGTCCTCATGACGTCCGTGGACGTCCGCCCCGTCTGACGCCCTCGCCACGCCCAGGCGGCAGGTCCCCGCCCGAGGGTCGCACCGGCGGGCGGAAGGTGCCGTCCGTGGCGAGTGCGAGCAGCAGGCGTCGGGCCGTCGCGATGCTGTCCGCGTCCTCCTCGCCCCGCAGGGCCGCGAGGGCGACGCCCTCCGCGGCCCGGCGCACGACCTGGGTGCGCTCGGCAGTCAACCCGTCGACGACCACCTGCTCTCGGCCCTCGGGTGCCGTCGTGCGAAGTCCCACGCGATGGCGCTGGCGTCCGGGCCGGCGCGATCCGTGAAGAGGCCCTGACCGGCCGGGCCCGGCCAGGCGTGCCCCATGTCTCGGACGAGGTACGACTCGATCAGCGAGGCACCCTCCGGCGTGGTGAGGGCCGTGTGCACGAATCCATGCCGGTCCCGCTGCCTGGGGACCGTGGTCGCCCTCTCGACCAGGTCCAGGCTGTCGTTGAGGAGGCCGTCGTCGACGAGGTCATGGACGGCGACCCACTGCTCGGCGAGGCGCGTGGCGACGAGGGGCGGGACGACGTCGTCGTCCTCGCCCTGGATCACGAGCAGCGGTACCGGCCGCGCCCGCTCCCCCATCTGGGACCACGCCTGGCGTGCCGTGTAGGCCGGTGGTGTCGCGTCGGGATCCTCCGGATCGACCTGGTTCAACCCGTACTCACCACCGGCCACGGCCGTGACGGTCGCGAAGACGTCGGGGTACGTGGCCGCGAGGATGACGGCGGTCCCCGCGCCGGACGAGGCGCCGGCGACATGCACGTGGTCCGGGTCGGCGTCGTAGTCCTCGACCACCTGCCGGGCCACGCCGGCGAGCAGCGCCGGTTCTCCCCTGTGCCGGTGCTGCTCCCGCGGGTCCGCCGAGTTCCAGCAGTTGATCGTGCTGCGGAACACCCGTTGCGTCGGGTAGACGACGATGAATCCCTCGCGGTCCGCCAGGTCGTTGAGCTGCGTCGTCGCCTTCATCGAGTTCCAGCCGTAGCCCGTCATCCCGCAGCCGTGGATCGCCATCAGCACCGGGAGACCAGCCCGGCCGTCGTGCCGGGGCGGAAGGTGGACCTGGTAACGCACCGACCCTGCGTCACCCTCGTACACGTGATTGCGGTCACCGTCGTCCACCCACCAGGGCAGACCCAGCTGGAAGACGGCCGTGGCCAACCCGAGGGCGACCACGGGCACCAGCAGCATCCCGAGGTCCACCCGGACCGAGCGCCGGCGTCGGCGCAGCCGATCGGAGCGCGGCGTGATCTCGACCATGTCGTCCTTCCTCTCGAGCGCGGACCTGATCCCCGGCCCAGGGGGGCCTCCTGGTCGCGACGGCACCCACCGCGTCCGCGCCGGGCCCGGGCCTCTCGCGTTACCCGTCCCCGGCGCGCCGGGACACGCGCCCCCTCAGGCGCCGTCGACGGCGGTGGGCCCTCGAGCGCCGTCGTCCTCCCCGGCGACGGCCTCGACCCGACGCCTCAGCGCCTCGTTGAAGGCGGTGAACCCTGCGTGGCTGTTCCCCGCGGCGCCCTTGAAGAGGGCGACGAGCAACCCCGAGAAGCGTTCGCCGTGGGTCAACCGGGTGCTTCCGTCGGGGTTCTCGGTGAGGACGAAGGAGTGCACCCCGTCGAACAGCCCCCCGACGCCCAGCCGACCGATCCAGCGCAGCTCCTCCGGCGGGGTGGCCACGAGCACCGTGGGCCGGAAGGTCGTGCCCCGACCACCTCGGCCGGCCAGGTGGACCACCAGCCGTCGGCCCACCTCCGCGGTGCCCTCGATGGAGTCCATGAACGGGTTCCAGTCGGGGTAGGCCGGGAAGTCGGTCAGGACCTCCCAGACGGCCTGGCGACCGGCGGCGATGTCGATCGTGGTGCTGACCGAGACGCTCATGGTCTGCTCCCCCGTCCTCGGTCACGACCTGCGCCGTGCTGGGGCCACCTGGCCGGGTCGGCCTCCAGGGCCGGCCGGTCCCACGCGCCCCGGTCGGCGGCGGCGGCATAGGTGCTGTGCAGGAACTGGGCGAGGGTCCGGTCCGGGTCGGCGGAGTCGGCCACCGCCTCGTAGGGCAGGAGGAACTGGCCGTTCGTGACGCTGTAGAACGCCGCGTCCGGCGCGACGGGGTAGTCCGCGAACCGGTCGGGCTCGGGGTAGGCGTAGGCGTAGAACGCGCCCTCCTCGCCGCCACCGGGCCAGAACCCGGCGCTGCTCAGCTCACGGGAGTAGCCCTCGACCATCACCCAGTCGCCGCAGTTCGGGGCGCCTCCGGGGTGCTCGGGGGCTGACCGACCGGAGAACCGGGTGCACGCGAGGTCCATGGCGCCCCAGAAGAAGTGCACCGGGCTGACCTTGCCCACGAAGTGGGAGCGGAACTCGCCCAGGCCGTGGTCGGCCTGCACCAGCTGCTGCCAGAAGAGGTGGGCCGCGACCGGGTCGTAGGTCGCGTGCTGGTCGTCCTCGGGGAACGGGATGGCCGGGTCCACCTCGTTCGGCCGGACGTCGATGACGACGTCGACGCCCAGCTCGTCGAGTGCCTGCATGGTGGCGCCGTAGAACTCGGAGACGGGTCGTGAGAAGAGGCCGACGAGTCGCTCCTCACCGGCGCTGCTGCGCACCCGGAGGTGGTGGGTGACGAAGTCGAGCTCGAGGTCGAAGGACCCGCCGCGGTAGGGGATCGCTCCCGTGGTGAGCCCACGGGGGCTGACGTACAGGGTGACCTGCCACCAGTGGTTGACCAGAGGGCTCTGGGAGAGCCGGATCTTTCCCACGACCTGGGTCCACATGTGCAGGGTGTCGCGGGTCTCGGTCCAGTCCTCGACCCGCAGTCGGGGCCAGTCGCGAGGTGAGGCGATACGCGCCGTCATGGTTCCTCCTTCTCCATCGGCTCAGCGGTGCTCGGGGTTGTCCTGGTCGGGCGCGCAGCCGGCGTCCCACTCGCTGCGTCGGTTCCCGTACGCCGGGATGCCGCCCGAGGCGCGCAGCATCACGGCGAGGTGCATGAGGTTGTAGGTCATGAACGTGGTGTTGCGGTTGGTGAAGTCGTTCTCCGGGCCACCCGACCCCGGGTCCAGGTAGGACGGACCCGGGCCGGCCGCGCCGACCCAGCCGGCGTCGGCCTGCGGCGGGATGGTGAAGCCGAGGTGCTGCAGGCTGTAGAGGAGGTTCATCGCGCAGTGCTTCACGCCGTCCTCGTTGCCGGTGATGACGCAGCCGGCGACGCGGCCGTAGTAGGCGTACTGACCGGCGTCGTTGAGCACGCCTGAGCTGGCGTAGAGCCGCTCGACGACCCGCTTCATCACCGAGCTGTTGTCCCCGAGCCAGACGGGCCCCGCGAGGACCAGGATGTCGGCGTCCAGCACCTTCTCGAGGAGGGCGGGCCACTCGTCCGACACGGCGCCGTGCTCGGTCATGTCCGGCCACACGCCGGTGGCGATGTCGTGGTCGACGGCCCGGATCTCCTCGACCCGGACCCCGTGCCTCCGCATCAGACGTGAGCTGACCCGGGCCAGACCCTCCGTGTGGCTGGGTTCCGGCGAGCGCTTCAGGGTCGCGCTGACGAACAGTGCCCGGAGTCCGTCGAACCGGGGTGGCGCGGCGGCCACGCGGCCGGCGGTCACGTCGGTCCCCTGTCGACGAGCTCGACGCGAGGCACGGTGAACAGGACGTCGAGCGACTCCGGGTGCCGGCGCAGCCAGCTCCGGATGAACGGACAGGTGACCAGCGCCTTCAGTCCGCGCTCTCGGATGTCGTCGAGAGCCGCTCGCGCCAGGGCGTCGCCGACTCCTCGGCCCTCGAAGGAAGGGCCGACCTCGGTGTGGGTGAGGACGACCAGCCCGTCGCTCTCCCGGTACTCGACGAACCCTGCGACCCCGCGCCCGGCGATACGGGCCTCGTAGCGTCGTGGGCCTGGTTCCCTGCTGACGGTGACGTCGGTGGACGTGATCATGCTTCTCGGTCCTCTCGGTGGCGGGTGCGGTGGCAGGTCGTCATCGGGCCGTCAGCTCCCGACGAAGCGCAGGAGCGTCTGGTTGACCTCGTCGGCGTGCGTCCACAGCAGGCCGTGCGGGGCGCCCTCGACCTCGACGTACTCGGCCGCGGGGACCAGGTCCCGGAAGCGCCGGGCGGTGGCGTCGATGGGCAGGATGTTGTCCGCGGTGCCGTGCAGGATCAGCGTGGGCAGGGCCGCGGCGCGGACCGCCGCGACGTCCGCGCGGAAGTCCTCGATCCAGCTCGGCACGACCGCGTACGCCGCGACCGGGGCGCTGGCGGTGGCCGTGTTCCAGTTCGCCCGGACGACCTCCTCGCTGATCCGCGACCCGAGGGTCTCCTCGAGGTTGTAGAAGTCCCGGTAGAACTGCGTGAACCAGGCGTACCGGTCGGTGCGGGCCGCCGTCGCGATGGCGTCGAAGGCCTCCTGCGGCAAGCCCTCGGGGTTGTCCTCACGCTGGACCAGGAACGGCTCCAGGGACGCCAGGAACGCGAGCTTGGCGACCCGCTCGGTGCCGTACCTCGCGACGTACCGGGCCAGCTCCCCGGTGCCCATCGAGAACCCCACCAGGATCACCTCGCGCAGGTCCAGGGCCTCCAGCAGCGTGTTCAGGTCCGCGGCGAAGGTGTCGTAGTCGTAGCCGGTGCCCACCTTGGAGGACCGGCCGAAGCCACGCCGGTCGTAGGTGATGACCCGGTACCCCGCGGCCAGCAGCTCGCACGTCTGGCGCTCCCAGCTGTGCCCGTCCAGCGGGTAGCCGTGGATGAGGACGACGGGCCGGCCCGCGCCCTGGTCCTCGTAGTACAGCTCGATCGGGGTGCTGTTCTCGGCTCCGACGGTGATCGTTCCCACGATGCCCTTCCTCTCTTCGGTGTGCTTCGGTGCGGTCGGTGTCCTGCGATGTGCGGTCAGGGATCCTGCGGTGTGCGGTCAGAGGTCCCGCGTTGTGCGGTCAGAGGTCCAGGGCGTCGGCGACGGACCGGAGGGCCTCGTGGAACGCGTGCGCGCTCTGGAAGCGCCGGTCCCTGTCCTTCGCGAGCGCCTTGGCGATGACGGCGTCGAGCGACGCGACGCCTGTGCCCGCCGGTGGCGCTTCTTCGTGGACGTGCTGGAAGGCCACCGCCACCGCGTCGTCGCCGCGGAAGGGTGGCCGCCCCGTGAGCAGCTCGAAGAGGAGGCAGCCGGCGGAGTAGACATCGCTGCGGGCGTCCGTGGTCGCCCCTCGCGCCTGCTCGGGCGAGAGATACGCAGGTGTCCCGAGGAATGCTCGGGACTGGGTGACGGTTGCAGCCGCCTCGCCCATGGCCCGCGCGATGCCGAAGTCGACCAGCTTGACGTCCCCTGCTGCGGTGACCATCACGTTGGCGGGCTTGATGTCACGGTGGACGACGCCTGCGCGATGGCTGGCCCCGAGTGCCGAGAGGACACCCAGGAGGTGCTCGATCGACGTCCGGGGCGTCAGCTCGCCCCTGGTGAGGAGGTCTCGCAAGGTCCAGCCGGCGACGTACTCCATGACGATGTACGGCGCACCGTGCGGGTCGGCGTCGTCCGCCCCGTCGGGGCCGGTGCCGTGGAAGGCGACGATGCAGGCGTGGTCGAGGCCCCTCAGCACCCGCGCCTCGCGCCGCAGGCCGGTCCGGAACAGCGGGTCGTCCACCACCGTGCTGCGGAGAGCCTTGACGGCGACCCAGCGGCCCGTCTGCAGGTCGCGGCCCCTGCGCACCACGGCCATCCCGCCGCTGCCGATGACCTCACCCACCACGAAGCGGCCGGAGAGCACTCGACCCGGACTGACCGGCGCGCTCTCCGGTGCAGGTGCCGTCGGGCCGGTGCGCCGACGGCGCCGCGCGCCCTGGGGCTGGGCAGTGGGGATGCCGGGCCGACGAGGGAGCACGCAACCGTCGACGTCAGTGGCGATGTCCGTGGGCATGGCGGTCCTCTCGTGTGGTGGGGAGCCCGTGGGCCGGACTCCGAGGGAGTCGGTGGTTCGCGGCTCGTTGCCGTGTCACCAATGTCGTCCCGGGTGAGGCGTCATCGCGTCGGTGGGATGTCCGCATCGGATGGCCGGTCACGACCCGCGGACCCGGGTCGGGTGTGGTGTTCCGTCGCTCGCGTCGGTGACAACCACCTAGTGCTGCGTCCGGGCCGGTGCGACGAACGGTGAGGAGACGACCCGGCGGGACCTCGTGGGTCGTGGAGCACGAGACGGTCGAGCGGGTCCTGGCCGAGGCGCGGGCCGGGCGCAGCGGAGCGCTGATGCTGCGCGGGGAGGCAGGGATCGGCAAGACCGCCCTGCTGGACCTCGCCCGCGAGACCGCCGCTGACACCGGCCACCGACGCCGCACCCGACCAGGACAGGCACGCCCGGCTGGACGCGTCCCTGTCGCGCGAGACCTCCCTCGACGCGCTCGACGCGGCGACCACCCTCGCTGCCTGGCGCGGGCGCAGCGCCGGGGTGCTCGAGGCCCGGACCCTGGTCGGCCAGGGTGCGGACGGGCGAGGCACCGGCGCAGCGGTCACCTGGGCGCTGCGCGCGTCGGCGGTGCTCCGCACCGGTTGCGGAGCTACCAGGCGCCGATCGACGCCGCAGCGCAGGCGTGCGAGACCGATGAGCTGCCGCAGAGCACCGTCGCCCGACAGAGCAGGCGAGGGCACCCCGGCATGCTCGGCATCACCGAGCGGGGGCCGCGGAGGCAGCTGCAGCTGCAGCTGCGGTGACGACCGGTCAGGCGTCGCGCCGGGTGAGCAGGGAGGCCCCGGCGGCGAGCGGGACCAGGCTCCAGGCGACGAGGGTCCTGATGGCGGTGAGGTCCCCGAGGGCCCCCGTGCCGGGGATCGTGCTGATCAGCGACTCCCCGGCCGCGCCGGGGAGGTAGGCGGCGACGCTGTCGGCCCAGCCCCACGGCAGCGCAGGCAGCAGGGGCGGCAGGACGAAGACCAGCGCCACCAGGACCGTCACGGACGTGGGGGTGCCGCGCAGCATGGTGGCCAGACCCAGGCCGAGGACGGCGACAGCGGTGAGGTAGAGGGTGTTGCCGAGGACCGCCGGCCAGGAGTAGGTCAGCCCGTCGGTGACGATCGCGTCACCGAGAAGGAGCGCGCCGACCGAGATGGTCAGGGACACGGGGGCGACGACCGCCGTCAGGACGGTCGCCTTGGCCGCCAGCAGCGGCCACCGTCGGGGGACGGCGGTGAGGCTGACGGAGATGGTGCCGCTGGCGTACTCACCGGACATCTGCAGCGCCCCGAGCACCCCGAGGACGAGCGCGGTCAGCCCTGTTGCGCCCAGCACCAGGGCCAGGTCGTCCGCGCCGAGCTCCTCGGCGACGAGGTTGTCTGCCCGCAGGCTGGCGGCCACGGTGACGGCGAGCCCGACGCCGAGCAGCACTGCCAGAGCGAGCGTCCACCAGGTGGATCGCAGTGATCGGAGCTTGGTCCACTCGGAGACCACGAGCCGTCCCGGTCCAGGACGCCGCTGGTGTCGAGGCTCGGGATCGACGACACGTCGGCCCTGCCCGGGGGTCGGCGGACGGCTCGTGCCGGGACTCGGGGGTCGGCCGCCGCCATGGGTGGTGTGGGTGGTCATGCGGCACCTCGGTGGTTCTCGTCGACGGCGGGCCGGAGGTGGCCGTCCGTACCGGCGCGGTACTCGCGGCTGTCGTGGGTCAGCGCGAGGTAGACCTCTTCGAGCGAGGCGACCTCCGTGTGCAGCTCGTACAGCCTGAAGGAGTGCTGGGCGGCGGTGTCGCCGACGACGTCCGCGCTCACCCCGTGCACGATCAGCCGGTCGGGCGCAGGTCTGGTCACGGTGGCGCCGACGCGTGCCAGCAGGTCGGCCAACGCGGCGGCGTCCGGGGATGCGACGGTGACCGGTCGGTCGGTGGCGCTCGCGACGAACGCGTCGACGGAGGTGTCGGCGAGGAGCCGGCCGCGGCCCACGACGACGAGGTGGTCCGCGGTCAGCGCCATCTCACTCATGAGGTGGCTGGACACGAGGACGGTGCGCCCCTCGGCGGCCAGCGAGCGCAGCAGGGTCCGGATCCACAGGACACCGTCCGGGTCCAGGCCGTTGACCGGCTCGTCGAGGAGGACCGTCGACGGGTCACCGAGGAGCGCCACGGCGATGCCGAGACGCTGACCCATGCCCAGCGAGAACCCGCCGACCCGCCTGCTCGCGACGCTCTGCAGCCCGACCAGGTCGATCACCTCGTCGACCCGCCGACGGGACAGGCCGTGCGTCTGCGCGAGGGCGAGCAGGTGGGCGCGGGCGCTGCGGCCGGGATGGAACGCCTTGGGGTCGAGCAAGGCGCCGACCTGCCGAAGCGGCGCCCGGAGGTCCGCGTAGCCACGACCGTCGATCTTCGCGGAGCCGCTGGTCGCCCGGTCCAGGCCCATGACGATGCGCATGGTGGTGGACTTGCCCGCCCCGTTGGGCCCGAGGAACCCCGTGACCTGGCCCGAGCGCACGATGAAGCTCACGTCGTCGACGGCGACCGTGTCGCCGTAGCGCTTGGTGAGGCCGGAGATCTCGATCATCGCGTGCTCCCTGGTGTGGGTGTCGACGGCTCGACGCGGCTGGGGCAGTGGGGTCGGTCAGGGACAGTGCGCTCCGGGTACCTCACGACCGGACGAGGTAGGTGAGGGCGGCCCACGTGGAGACGGTGGCGAGCGTCGTCCAGACGGCGATGGCGACCGCCTGCCACAGGAGGACCCATCGACGCGGGGTCCCGCCGCCGACCAGGATCGCCGCCGTGAACTGCGTCGGGATCGCGAGAGGCCCGAGGATGCTCGCCCCGGGGACGCCGAAGCGGACGAGCCACCGCCGGAAGCGCTGTCGACCCTTCGACTCCCGTTCGGTGACGGTCTGCTCGAGTCCCTCCTCGGACGCGTCGGAGGCCGCACCGCCTCCGCCCACGGCGACCGTGCTGCGTCGTCGGACGACGACGGCCGTCCTGGCGCGCGAGGTGACCCCCACCACGAGCAGCACGCACAAGAAGTTCCCCGTCGCAGCCGCGACGGCTGCGACGACGGGGTGCAGACCGCCGACGATGCCGATGATGGCTCCGACCTCACCCTCGACGAACGGGATCGCCGCAGCGAGCATCACGATGATCGGCTGCAGGATCTCGGGCACCTCGGCGACGAGCTGCTGGAAGCTGTCGATCGTCCGATCGATGGGACCCATGTCGCACCTCGTCTCTCTCGGAACGCGTCGGCGTCACGGGCCGGCGGACCGCCGGCTCACTGCCGTGCGACCAGGCTCGTCCGGGTCGGGCCTCCGCCGCGTCGGTGAGTTGTCCTGGTCTCGAGGCCGGCGACCGTGTCGTCACCGTGATCAGCTCTGGCCGTGGGTGGTTCGCGTCGGTGACAATCACCTAGTGCGACGGCATCGGGCGGTGAGGGTCCCCTGAGGGCCCTCGTCGGTCGGCGTGCCGAGCGCGAGGCGGTCGAGGAGGTCCTCCTCGACGCGCGGGCCGGACGCAGCGGCGCGCTGGTGCTGCGCGGGGAGGCGGGAATCGGCAAGACGGCACTCCTGGAACAGGCCCGGGACATGGCGGTGGCGTCGGGGTGCCGGGTGGAGTCCTCGGCGGGGGTGGAGGCCGAGGCGCAGTTCGCGTTCGCCGGTCTGCACCAGCTGTGCCACCCGATGCTGGATCGTCTCGCCGCGTTGCCCGACCCCCAGCAGACGGCTCTGGGCGTCGCGTTCGGGCTCCGTACCGGTCCGGCACCGGACCGCTTCCTGGTGGGACTCGCGACCCTCACCCTCATGGCCGAGGTCGCCGAGGAGACGCCCCTGGTGTGCCTGGTGGATGACGCGCAGTGGCTGGACGAGGCCTCCGCCCAGGTCCTGGCTTTCGTGGCTCGGCGCGTCTCGGCGGAGCGCGTGGCACTGCTCTTCGGCCTGCGCGACGCGGGCACGGGCGCCGTCGGGGGGGAGGACGGCCAGCCGTTCGCCGGACTGCCCGCACTGCAGGTGGACGGCCTCGGTGAGGACGACGCATCGGGGCTGCTGACCTCAGCGGTCAGCAGCTCGCTCGACGAGGACGTCCGCAGCCGGATCCTCGCCGAGGCCCGTGGCAATCCACTGGCGCTGCTGGAGCTGCCCCACGACCTGCAGCTCCCGGGCCTGCCCGGCGGGTACGAGCTGCCGGGCGCGCTCAGGCTCCCGCGCCGCATCGAGGACGGCTTCCGCCGCCGCTCGGCGAGCCTGCCGGCCGAGGCCCAGCTCCTGCTGCTGGTCGCCTCGGCAGAGCCCACCGGCGAGCCGGCGCTGCTGTGGCGTGCTGCCGCCCACCTCGGTCTCGACCACGAGGCGGCCGCCCCCGCGGAGCAGGCGGGGCTGCTGGAGATCGACACCCGCGTGCGCTTCCGTCACCCGCTGGTGCGCTCGGCGATCTACCAGGCATCCCCTCCACGGGACCGGCGCCGCGTGCACGGCGCCCTGGCGGCCGCCACCGATCCGCAGTCCGACCCGGACCGCTGCGCCTGGCACCGTGCGCAGGCCGTCCTCGGCGCCGACGAGACGGTCGCGGCCGAGCTGGAGCGCTCGGCCGACCGAGCGCGCGCCCGGGGCGGGCTGGCCGCCGCAGCCGCCTTCCTCCGACGCGCCGTCGAGCTCACCCCGGACCCCGCAACCCGCGCCGCACGAGCACTGGACGCCGCGCACAGCACGCACGCCGCCGGTGCGTCCGCGTCAGCCCTGGAGCTGCTGAGCGTCGCGGCGGCCGGACCTCCGGACGACCTGCGCCAGGCCCGTCTCGCGCTGCTGCGCGCGCAGATCGCGTTCCGCCTGACCCGCGGCAGCGAAGTGCCGGAGATGCTGCTGGACGCCGCCGACCAGCTCGTCCCCCTCGACGCCGCGCTGGCCCGGGAGGCCTACGTCGAGGCGATCGAGGCGTCGTTCCATGCCGGTCGCTTCGCCCCGCTCCACACCTCGCGCGACATCGCCGTGGCCGCCCAGGAGGTGGCGCTGCTGGGGACGTCGCCGCGGCCCATCGACCTGCTGCTGGACGGGTTGGCCACCAGGTTCACGCGAGGGTACGAGGCGAGCGTCCCGAGCCTCGAGCGGGCCCTCGAGGCGTTCGTCGACGACGACTCCGGATCCGACGACGACCACGGACGTTGGCTGTGGCTGGCATGCCACGTCGGGGCGATGCTGTGGGACGACGAGAAGATCGTCATCCTGGCCGGCCGGGCTGTGCGCCTGGCCCGCGAGGCCGGGGCCCTGGCGACGCTCCCCGCCTCGCTCAACGCGCTGGGCCTGGTGCTCGTGCTCACCGGCGAGCTCGGCCGGGCAGCGGAGCTGTCGAGCGAGGAGGAGGCCATCACGCGAGCGACCGGCGCCCCGCCGATCCCGAACGCGAGGCTCAACCTCGCCGCCTGGCGCGGTGAGCAGCCGGAGGCACTCGAGCTGCTCGCGACGACGGTGGAGGGGGCGACGGCACGCGGCGAGGGGCTGACGCTCAGCAGTGCCGACGCCTCGCTCGCCTACCTCCACAACGGCCTGGGCAACTACGACAAGGCCCTCGCGGCGGCAGGCCGGCTGTACGAGCTGGACGAGCTGGCTCACAGCAGCGTCGCCCTGCCCGAGCTGGTCGAGGCGGCCGTCCGCGCCGACGACCGGGCTCTCGCCACGGCGGCGCTCGACCGGCTGGTGGCCCGGGCCGAGGCGAGCGGCACCGAGTGGGCGCTCGGCATGGCCGCCCGCTCGCGTGCCCTGGTCAGCAGCGGGCCGCGCGCCGAGGAGAGCTACCGTGAGGCGATCGAGCGGTTGGCCCGCTGCCGCATGGCCACCCACCTGGCTCGCGCGCACCTCGTCTACGGCGAGTGGCTACGCCGCGAGGGCCGCCGGCGGGATGCCCGGGAAGAGCTCCGCACCGCCCACGAGCAGCTGTCCGACATGGGGGCGGGGGCCTTCGCCGAGCGCGCCGCCCGGGAGCTGCGGGCCACGGGCGAGCACGCCCGCGAACGCACCGCCCAGCCGACCGATGCGCTCACCGCCCAGGAAGCCCACATCGCACGACTCGTGGCCACCGGAGCCACCTCCCGGGAGGTCGCATCCCGGCTCTTCCTGAGCCCGCGCACCATCGAGGCCCACCTGCGCAGCATCTACCGCAAGCTCGGCATCAGCTCACGCCGGGAGCTGAGGGACCTACGGCTGCCGTGACCCCTTCGGTCGATCGCGCCACGGCCCGGAACGCGCCGGGGGCCGGCGTCTCCTGTGCCCGCGGCGGATCGGCGGCGGAGGTGCACCGGGGGACGATCCCTGTGCCGTTACCGTCGGCCCATGTCCCATCGATCCCCCGCCCCCTCCCCGACCGCGCGGACGGGCCCGCGCACCGGTGACCGGGCCCTCGTCACCGTGCTCGGTGCCACGGCGCTGGCGCTGGTGGTCATCGGCGCCGCCGTCCCGAACCAGCCCTGGTTCCCCGCTCTCGCCGATCCGGACTCTCAGGTGCGCCTCTTCGTCGACCCGACCAGCGAGGCGAACCTGTGGACCTGGTTCAACGTGGTGCTCCTGGCGGCGGCCGCGGCCGCGCACGCCGTCACGGGATGGCTCCGCCGCCGCGCCGGCGAGGCCGCCGCGGGGTGGTTCGTCATCGCGGCGTTCCTCGCCGCCCTCTCGCTGGACGACCTGGCCTCCCTGCACGAGCGGCTCGACGGGCTCGGCAGGGCCCTCGGCGGCGGGGAGGGCCTGCTCCGCGCCGCCTGGGTCGTGCCGGCCCTGGCCGTGGCCGTACCGTTCGGGGTCGCGGTCTGGCGGGTGGCGCGCCAAGCCTCGTGGACCGTCCGCTCCCTGCTCCTGACGGGCGTGGGGCTGTTCCTCGGCGCGGCGCTGGGCATCGAGCTCGTCGCGTTCGCCGTTCTGGACCTCGTCGGGTCCGGGCCGCTCTACGCGGGACTGTCCTACCTGGAGGAGCTCCTGGAGGCGTGGGGCGTGGTGCTGGTCCTCGCGGCGGGACCGGCGTCCTGGACCGTCGCGGCGCGCGGGCACGACGTCGTCCTCGGTCTTCGCCGTCCGGACGCCGCCACCTCCTGACAGCGCACCCGTGACCGGCCGCCGCGACGCCGTCGGCGGCCCTCACCCGCCCCCGTCGTGCTCCGGTGCCGACGGCGCCGGCGCGCCGAGCGTGGCCCACAGGTGGTGCACCGCGTACGAGCGCCACGGTGCCCAGGCCGCGGCGAGACGGGCCGCGTCGGCCGGGGCCGAGGCGGCACCGAGGCGCCGCAGCGCGGTGCGGACGGCGAGGTCGGTCGGCAGGAAGGTGTCCGGGTCGCCGAGGGCGCGCATCCCCACGTAGGACGCCGTCCACGGGCCGATGCCCGGCAGCGCGAGGAGGCGCTGCCGGACCTCGCGGGGGTCGGCGCCGCCGTCCAGCCCCAGGTCCCCGTCCGTCCCGGCGACGGCCAGCGCCCGGAGCGTCCGACGACGGCTCGCGGGCATGGCGGGCAGGTCGTCGTCGTGGGCTGACACCAGTGCGGTCAGGTCCGGGAAGAGATGGGTGAGCGACCCCTGCGGCCCGACCGCCAGCGGCGCGCCCAGCCGGGCCACGAGACGGCCGGCGAGCGTCCGTGCCGCAGCCACCGACACCTGCTGCCCGAGGACCGCCCGGACGGCGAGCTCCGTCCCGTCGACGGTCCCGGGCGACCGACGTCCGGGCGACAGCGCGACCCACGGCCCGAGCAGCGGATCGCCCCTGAGGTGGGCGTCGACCGCCTCGGGGTCGGCGTCGAGGTCGAGGAGGCGACGCAGCCGCTGGACCGCTGCCGTGACGTCCCGCAGGTCCTCCAGCCGGAGGGTCGCCTCGAGGTGCCCCGGCGACGGCCGTTCCCCCAGGCGGACCGCCGCGACGCCGGTGCCTCGCGGCAGCCGCAGCGTCCGCCGGTACGTGGTCCCGTCGACCTCCTCCACGCCCGGGACGGCACGGACGGCCAGATACCTCAGCAGGCCGAGGTGGTCCAGCGGCGGCCGGAAGGGCAGCCGGACGGTGACGGCTCCCTCCTCGGCGTGCATGAGGGCAGTGTGGCGGCCGGGACACCGCAGGCACCAGCGGCCGTCGGCTGCGGACCACCTCGCGCACGGCCGGGCGGAAGCCCGTGGCCGAACCCCTGGTGCGCCGGGGCGACCCCACCCGCCCGGGAGGCGGCGTCAGCCGACCGGTACGACCGGTCGCCACCCCTCGCCGGCCGGCTCGACGCCCTCGGGCAGCTCGGTCGTCGCGACGACGACGTCCCGACCGGTGCCGGACACCGGCTCCCAGCGACTGCCGTACGCGTGGTCGAGGAGCAGGTCCGGGGGATCAGCCGCGTGCGTCGCCTCGTCGAGCAGCTCGGTCGTGCCGCTCTCGGCGTCGGCGGTCCAGTAGACGGTGGCGTGAGGGTGGTAGCTGGCCCACTCCCACTTCCACCGACGCTGGACCTGCTCCCAGTGGCAGGGGGTCTCCGTCGTCTCGGACATGTACGCCCACCTCCTCGGTGCGTGCGCTCCGTCGCGCAGGCCGTGCTCCGATCCTGGCACCGAGCACCCCCGCCGCAGCAGGACCTAGGACGGTTGATCGCGGTCGTGACCGCCGACCCGCTCGTCGACGGCGCGCTCAGACGTACGCGGCGTAGGCGGCGAGGTCCAGCACCCCGTTCCCGGACAGCCCGATCAGCACGACCTCGCCGTCGGAGGCCGAGGTCCGGGCGTACTCCATCGCCGCCGCGACGGCGTGGGTGGACTCCGGCGCCGGGATGATCCCCTCGGCCCGCGCGAACTCGAGGCCGGCCGCGAAGGCGTCGTCCTGCTCGACGGCCACCGCCTCCATGAGCCCGAGCTCGACCGCGTGCGAGACCATCGGCGACATGCCGTGATAACGCAGGCCACCGGCGTGGATGGCCGGCGGCACGAAGTCGTTGCCGAGCGTGTGCATCTTCAGCAGCGGGGTGAGCCCGGCGACGTCGCCGTGGTCGTACCGGTACTCCCCCTGCGTCAGCGACGGGCAGGCGGCCGGCTCGCACGCGACGGCACGCGTCGTGGTGCCCTCCCGCAGGTTCTGGCCGATGAGCGGGAAGGTGAGGCCGCCGAGGTTCGACCCTCCGCCCGCGCACCCGAAGACGACGTCCGCCTGCCGCTCCCCCGCCGCCTCGAGCTGGACGAGGACCTCCTGGCCGATGACGCTCTGGTGGAGCATGACGTGGTTGAGCACGGAACCGAGGGAGTAGTGGGCCCCGGGGTCCTTCACGGCCGCCTCGACCGCCTCGCTGATCGCCATGCCCAGCGAACCGGTCGTGTCCGGGTCCTTCGCGAGCATCGCCCGGCCGGCGTCGGTGAGGTCCGACGGCGACGGGTGGCAGATCCCGCCGTAGGTCTCCATCTGCATGCGGCGGTACGGCTTGGCGTCGTAGGACGCGCGGACCTGCCACACCTCGCACGTCATCCCCAGCAGTGCGCACGCCATGGACAGGGACGCACCCCACTGACCCGCGCCGGTCTCCGTGGTCAGCCGGGTGATGCCCTCCACCGCGTTGTAGTAGGCCTGCGCCACCGCCGTGTTCGGCTTGTGCGAGCCGACCGGGCTCACGCCCTCGTACTTGTAGTAGATGCGTGCCCGCGTGCCGAGCGCCCGCTCGAGCCGATGGGCACGGACCAGGGGCGAAGGGCGCCACATCGCGTAGATCTCCCGCACGGTCTGCGGGATCTCCACGTACCGCTCCGTGGTGACCTCCTGCTCGATGAGCGCCATCGGGAACAGCGGCGCGAGGTCCGCCGGGCCGAGCGGCTCGTGCGTCCCGGGGTGCAGGTGGGGCGGCACGGGCGTCGGCAGGTCCGCGGCGAGGTTGTACCAGTGGGTCGGCACGGTCGAGGGCACCTCGACGCCGAGCGGCTCGAGGGGACGGGGGGCGGGGGTCGTCGACGGCGCGGAGCCGCCCTCGGTCGTGATGTCGGCTGCGGTCACCGGTCGCACCTTTCGTCCTCGGGAGGTGTGGCGCGAGGATATCGGCCGGCGAGCACTAGGGTCGGCGCCGTGGACGGCACGTTCCCGGGGCTCGGGACCCTGATCAACATGGCCACGGTCGTGGTGGGCTCCCTCGCCGGGATCGCCGTCGGGAACCGGCTGCACGCCCGCACGCGGGGTGTGGTCACCGACAGCCTGGGCCTCGCAACGCTGCTGCTCGCGGCCCTCTCGGCCGTGGCGGTCACCGACGCCGCCTACGTCCGCGCGCTGCCCACCGGTGCGCCGGTGCTCATCGTGCTCGGCTCGCTGCTCGTCGGGGGCATCACCGGCTCGCTCCTGCGCCTGGAGGAGCGGCTCGCGGGCCTGGGCGGGAAGGTGCACACCGGGACGACCCGACGCTGGAGCGGCGCCGACCTGGCCGGGCGGGAGCGCTTCATCGAGGGCTGGCTCGCCGCGTCCCTGCTGTTCTGCATCGGCCCGCTCGCCGTCCTCGGCAGCCTCAACGACGGCCTCGGCCGCGGGATCGAGCAGCTCCTCCTGAAGTCGGTGCTCGACGGGTTCGCGGCGCTCGCCTTCGCCTCGACCTTCGGCGTCGGGGTCCTGCTGTCGGCCCTGTCGGTGGGCGTGGTCCAGGGTGCGCTGACCGTCCTGGGGATGGTGCTCGGGCAGTTCCTGCCCGAGCCGCACATCGCCGCGCTCACGGCGACCGGCGGGCTGCTGCTCGTCGGGATCGCCCTGCGGCTGCTACGGGTCCGCGAGGACCTCCCGGTGGCGGCGATGCTCCCGGCGCTCGTCGTCGCACCCCTGCTGACCGAGCTCGTCCTGCGCCTGTCCTGAGGAGGACCACGATGACCCGACTTCCCTCCCTGGGGGTCGTCCTGCCCCGCGACGTGCCGACGGGCGACCTCCTGCCGTTCGTCCACGAGGCCGAGGCGCTCGGCTTCGACGAGCTGTGGATCGTCGAGGACTGCTTCTTCCGCGGAGGTGTCGCCCAGGCGGCCGTCGCGCTCGCGACCACGTCCCGCCTGCGCGTCGGGGTCGGCATCCTGCCCGCCGCGGCCCGCAACGTCGCGTTCGCGGCGCTCGAGCTCGCCACCCTCGCCGAGCTCTACCCGGGCCGTCTGGTGGCCGGCCTGGGCCACGGCATGCCGGGCTGGATGCGGCAGGTCGGCGCCTGGCCGTCCAGCCCGCTGGCCCTGCTCGAGGAGCAGCTCACCGCCCTGCGCGCGCTCCTGCACGGCGAGGAGGTCACGACGAGCGGCCGCTACGTCCGGCTCGACGGCGTCCGGCTCGAGTCCCCGCCCGCGGTCCCGCCCCCGGTCGTGGCGGGCGTGCGCGGCCCGCGCTCCCTGGCACTGGCCGGCCGGTGCGCGGACGGCGTCGTCCTGGCCGAGCCCGGCACCCCGTCGTACCTGCGCGCGGCGCGGGAGCAGGCCGGCGGACGGGCGGACCTCCGCGTGGTGGCGTACGACATCGGGGCGGTCGACGACGACCCCGCGGTGGCCCGGACCCACGCGCGGGCGGCGCTGCGCTGGGTGGGCGAGCCGGACTGGGCGGTGCACCTCGTAGGGCTCCCCTTCGCCGAGGACCTGGCCCGGCTGCGGGCCGCCCACACCGATCTCGACGCCTTCGCCGCAGCGCTGCCGGACGCGTGGGTGGACGAGCTCGCCGTCGTCGGCACGCCCGCGGACGCGCGGCGGCGCCTGGGCGAGCTGGCCGACGCGGGCGCCGACAGCGTGGTGCGCAACCCCCCCCGGGCGGCCCCCCCCCCCCCCCCGCCCGCCCGCCCCCGCCCGGGGGCGGGGGGGGGGGCCCGCGCGCGGGGGCCCCGGG
>NZ_CAMPHH010000009.1 GCF_946885855.1 uncultured Actinotalea sp.
GTGTCAGCGAGGCAGGCCCACGACGGGCCGGGTAAATCGCCGCGGCACTCCCGCGCCGACGGCGACGCGGCGTGCGTCGTCGGGGGCGGCGGGGCGGGTCATGCCGGCCATCGTGGCACATGCGGCTCCTGGGCCCGATCGGTTTCCCCGGCCGCACGGTCCTACGCCAGCGGGTCCCGCGACCCCCGGTCCCGGCGTACCCGCTTCCCGACGGTAGGCGCCCACCCGCGAAGGCACCGCCTGCCTCGGCAGGGTCTGGCACGGCAGGGTCTGGCACGACGGCGTCTGCCGACGCGCCGTCCCTACCCCGCGCCCAGGAGCGGGAAGCTGGCGACGTCGACGTGCAGTGCCGCGCCCCCGCGCCCCTGACCCAGCTCCGAACGGACGAGCCGCACCTCCTCGACGGTCCACGACGGCCCCTCGTAGACCCCCAGCGCGCGGACCGCGGCCGCGAGCGGGTCGCCGTCGTCCGCCCGGCCGCGTGCGGCCGCAGCGCGGGCGGGACGACGTCGCGTCCGGGCGGCTCGGACGTCGTCGGTCACGCGGCCGACCGTCAGATGCGGCCGCGACCGCTCCCGGGCCTCGGTGCGCCCGAGCACCGCGGCTCCGACCTCGCGTGCCCCTAGGGCGAGGCGGGACACGGCCGACCCGTCGCCCGCGACGCCGACCCAGAGGGTGCGGTGGGAGAAGACGCCCGCGCCCCGGAGCCGCAGCCCGAACGGAGCCTGCTCCTCCGCGAGCGTGGCGAGGCCCTGCTCGAGCTCGGGCACCGCACCCTCCGAGGCCTCGCCGTAGAAGGCGAGGGTCACGTGCCAGTTCTCGGGCGGTGACCAGCGCACCGGTCCCGTGGATCGTCCTGCCGGCCCCTCGCCGCGACCCAGGCTGACGGCCCCCAGCGCGGCGGCCAGGTGCACCAGGACGACATCGGGCGGGCGGATGGAGGCGAAGAGACGCACGGGACCAGGATGCCGCGGTCCCGCCACGCCCGGCACGCCCGCCGCGCACGCTCGGAGCCTGGTGCGCCCGGACCCTGGAACGGCGGGCTGCCTAGCTGTCCCGGGACCCGTCCGCCGGGTGCGCGCGGCGCCGCTGCGCGCGGGCCGAGGCGTAGAGGCAGACGGTCGCCGCCGTCGCGAGGTTGAGGGACTCGGCTCGCCCGTGCAGCGGGACGCGGACGACGGCGTCCGCCAGGTCCCGGTCCTGCCGGTGCAGCCCCCGGGCCTCGTTGCCGAACAGCCAGGCCGTGGGCGCCGCGAGGTCGGGGACCTCGGGCGCGCGTGAGGGGTCCCCGACGACGTCGAGGAGGTCGTCGAGGTCCCACTCACCACCGCCGTCGGCGGCGAGGACCAGCAGACCGGCGGCGTGGCACGCCTCGACGACCGCAGGCAGGGCCACCCCGGTGACGACCGGCAGGTGGAAGAGGGATCCCGCCGTGGAGCGGACGACCTTGGGGTTGTGCACGTCGACGCTCGCCTCGGTGAGCACCGCGGCGCCCGCGCCGGCGGCGTCCGCCGCCCGGACGACCGTGCCGGCGTTGCCGGGGTCGCGGACCTGGTGCAGGACAGCGACGAGCCGGGGCGCCCGCCCCAGCACGTCGGCCAGCATCCGGGAGCGCGGCCGCGCCACGGCGAGGACCTCCTGCGCGTCCGGGCTCATGACGCCCAGCACCTCAGCCGACGCGGTCCGCAGGGGCAAGCCGGCGCGTGCCGCCGCCGCCACGATCTCCGGGTACCGGTCCGCGGCCGTCTCCGAGACGTACAGGTCGACCACGTCCTCCGGCAGCTCGAGCACGAGCTCGCGCACGCCCTGGGGTCCCTCGACGAGGTAGAGGCCGTGCCGCAGACGCGCCGAACGCCCGGCCAGCGCCCGCACCGCCTTCACCCGCTCCGCGCGGGGGTTGGTCAGGTCAGGCATCGGCCGGGCGTCCGCCGGTCGTGCTTCGTCGCGCCGCTCAGGCGGCCGACGGTGCGTTCACGTCGGCCGGGAGCGCGTCCTTGGCCAGCTGGACGATCTTCGCGAACGCGGCCGGGTCGTTGACCGCGAGCTCGGCCAGGACACGCCGGTCCACCTCGACACCCGCGGCCTTGAGGCCCTGGATGAAGCGGTTGTACGTCATGCCCTCGGCGCGGACCGCGGCGTTGATGCGCTGGATCCACAGCTTGCGGAAGTCGCCCTTGCGCGCCTTGCGGTCACGGTAGGCGTAGACGAGGGAGTGGGTGACCTGCTCCTTCGCCTTGCGGTACAGACGCGACCGCTGGCCGCGGTAGCCGGACGCCTTCTCGAGGGTCGACCGGCGCTTCTTCTGGGCGTTGACCGCCCGCTTCACGCGTGCCACGTGATGCTCCTTGCGTGTCGGGGCTCACAGGTGAGCGGGGTGCTCGCGCACCCGCGGGCTCACTTGCCGAGCAGCTTCTTGATCTTCGGGGCGTCGGCCGGCGACATGACCTGGTCGGACGCGAGGCGACGGGTCCGACGGCTCGACTTGTGCTCGAACAGGTGACGGGCGCCCGCCTGCTCCCGCATGACCTTGCCGGTCCCGGTGAGCCGGAAACGCTTCTTCGCACCACTGTGCGTCTTGTTCTTCGGCACTGGTGTGCTCTCTTTCCTCGTACGCCCGGGGGCTGGTTCACGTGCGGGCCGGTGGGCCTGCACCTGGACGGGTGGTTCGTGGTCAGGCGGGCGTGGCGTCGCCCTCGGCGCCTGCCGGCGCCGCCGGCCCTGCGGCGGTCTCGGCCTGGCCGGCCTGCTTGGCCGCCTCGGCCTCCGCCTGCGCCTTGCGCTTCTCGCTCTTCGCCTCGGCCTTCTTCTTCAGCGGGGCGAGCACCATGATCATATTTCGGCCGTCCTGCTTCGGCATGCTCTCGATCGTGGCGAGCTCGGCGACGTCGTCCGCGAGGCGCTGCAGCAGGCGCACGCCCATCTCCGGGCGCGACTGCTCGCGGCCACGGAACATGATCATGACCTTGACCTTGTCGCCCGCCTTGAGGAACCGCTCGACGTGGCCCTTCTTCGTGCCGTAGTCGTGCGGGTCGATCTTCAGGCGGAAGCGGATCTCCTTGAGGACCGTGTTGGCCTGGTTGCGCCGGGCCTCACGGGCCTTCATGTCGGCCTCGTACTTGAACTTGCCGAAGTCCATGAGCTTGCAGACCGGCGGCCTGGCGTCCGGGGCGACCTCGACCAGGTCGAGATCGGCCTCCTGCGCCAGCCGCAGGGCATCCTCCACCCGGACGATGCCGACCTGCTCGCCGTTCGGCCCGACCAGACGGACCTCGGACACGCGGATCCGATCGTTGATGCGCGGCTCGCTGATGTGCTGCTCCTCGAACTCGTCGGGACGACCACCGACGACGAGGAAGGCCCCCGCGTCGAGCACGTCGCGGGGGCCTGCAGTCCGATGGCGCCGACGACGACGCCGAGGCACGCGCCTCGCGACGACATGCCTCCGGACCGGACCCGGCTCCAGTCGTCCGCCACGGGGGCGGACCGTCGGAACGCGGGTGGGATCAGCTCCGCTTGTGCACCGGTCCTCTCCCCGCCCCCACTGCGCGGGAAGCGCACTGCGGGCACGGCGAACACCGATCGGTCGTGCGTCACTGTACCAGGCGTCCGCGAGCGCGGCGCCCGGATACCGGGCAGGCCCGGACCTGCCCGGACGGCCCCGGACCCGCAGGGCGGACCACCGGCACCGACGCCCGGCGGTGAGAGGATCGTGCCATGACAGAGGGCACGCCGGGCGACGACGCCCCTACGACCGCCGCGGTGCGCGACATCGCCGAGATCCCCGCCGTGGCGGTCATCCAGGCCGCCGCCGTCCACCTCATGAGCGCCGCCGCGGTGAAGTGCGGCCTCGCCGAGGACACCGACGAGGTCCGTGGCGCCGACCTCGCCGACCTGGACGAGGCGCGCAAGCTCATCACCGCACTCGCGGGCCTCGTCACCGCGGCCGCGCCGGAGATCGGCAACCAGCACGCCCGTTCGCTGCGGGACGGGCTGCGCTCCCTGCAGCTGGCGTTCCGCGAGGCGCTCCCCTACCCCGACGCGCCCGGCGACGGCCCGGGCGAGGCGTTCACCGGCCCGGTCTCCTGATCACGGGCCCGGGCGGTCCCGCCGCCTCGTCCTATGCTGGCCGGGTGACCGACAGCACAGGACTGCCGCGTCCTGCGGGGGGGCCCGGTACCGACGTCAGCCGACGCACCGGCGACGCGGACGTGCGTGACCGCGTCCGCACCGGGCCGCTCGCCCCCGGTCCGGGCACCGAGCCGCGAGCCGGCGCCGACGGGAGCGAGGCGACCGCCGTCGTCGCGGGTCGGGCGCGCCACGCCGCCACCGGGCCTGAGGCGACCGGCCCCGACGCGACCAGGCCTGAGCCGACCGGCCCCGACGCCGCCGAGGAGGCGACCCCGCGCCCGGACCCGTCCACCGCACCCGCCGCGGACCGTGCCCCCGTCGACGAGGAGCGCCAGGAGCGCCGGCGACGGCGACGGCGCATCGCGACCACGACGCTGCTGGTCCTCCTGGTCCTGGGGTTCGCGGCGTCGACCGTGCACCTGTACCGGACGAGCACGGCGTGGGAGCAGCGGGCGGACGCCTACCTCGGCGACGCGCGCGGTCTCGGCGAGGACCTGGCCGGCACGCGGGCGGCCCTCGCGGGGACCGAGTCGGAGCTGGAGGGCGTCCGGGCCCAGCTGGCGACCGCGCAGGCGCGGATCGTCGAGCTCGCGGACGAGAAGGCGCAGATCGGTGACGACCGAGAGGTGCAGCGGCAGCTCGTCGACTACCAGGAGCGGGTGAGCGAGGCGGCCGGCCAGGTCGCCCTCGCGCTCGACCAGTGCGTCCAGGGTCAGCAGGAGCTCATCGGCTACCTGCAGAACACCGTCACGGGGGTCGCCCAGTACGACGCGGCGGAGCTCGAGCGGTTCCGCGCCGACGTCGAGCAGCTCTGCCAGACGGCGACCGAGGCGAACATCGCCCTCCAGCGGGAGCTGAGCCGGTGACCGCCCGCACCGCTGGGCGACGCGTCCGCAGGACCGCCGTCGTCGTCCTGGCCGCCTCGCTGCTCGCCGGGTGCGCGTCGGTCGAGGGCGTCCTCGACGAGGTGCCGAGGATGCCGGGGCCGCGGGTGACCGACCTCGTGCCGACCGAGGCGGCGATGGACGCGCCGATCGGGACGGGCACGCTCTCCCCCGACGGCTTCGACGCCGTCCAGCGGATGGCCGTGCGGATCCGGAACGTCGGCTGCGGGACGCTGACGACCGGCTCGGGCTTCGCCGTCGACGCCACGACGCTCATCACGAACCGGCACGTCGTGGACCAGTCGGACACGATCCAGGTGTCGACCTACGACGGGCGCGACGTCGACGTCGCCACGGCCAGCACCGCGGCCCTCGCCGACCTGGCGATCGTCCGCACCGTCGGCGAGCTCCCGAGCGCCCCGGTCCTCGCCGATGCCGACCCGGTCCGCGGCGACGCGGTGACCGTGGTGGGCTACCCCCAGGGCGGCGCGCTCACCGTGACGAGCGGGAGGGTGATCGGCTCCACGACGGACCCGATCAACGAGAGCCTCGGCGAGGTGCTCGTCACCGACGCACCGGTCGAGCCCGGCAGCTCCGGCTCGGCCGCGCTGGACGAGGAAGGACGCGTCATCGGCGTGGTGTACGCCAAGAACGCCGCCGGCCAGAGCTTCCTCGTCCCCGTGAGCACGCTGCGCCGCCTGCTCGACGACAACGCCGCGTTCACCCCGACCCAGCCCTGCGAGCCCTGACCGCGGGACGAGCGCACCCCCACCCCGTGCCCGATGCCGGCCGGCCGTCTGGCCGGGCGCGCGTCGCCGTCAGCCGCGCGCGGTGACAACCCGCATCTCGAGGCTGTCGACCCGCGCCGCGACGACCTCCTCGGCGGCGAGCGTGCTGCCCACCTGACGCAGGACGCGGTCGAGGGCGTCGCGGTCGAGGCCGGGGGCGAGGGCGACGACCACCGCCACCTCGGCCCGGTCCCCCGGCACGGCGTCCGCCGCGCGGACCTGGGGCACCTGCTCGAGCGCGACGGCCACGGCCGCACGCACCTCCTCGACCACGGCGCCGTCGACGACGGCCGGTCGCCAGCGCTCCCCGAGCGCGAGCGCGCGGACCGCGGTGCGCGGCACGAGGACGGTGACGGGGCCGCCCGGGTCCACGACGAGCACCTCCCAGCCCTCCTGCAGCGCCGCCGCCGCGGCGCGTGGTCCCTCCGCGGGGACCGGGCGGGCGTCCGCGCGCCAGGCCGCGAGCGACGTCGTGCTCGTGAAGACGGGCAGGGCCGTGCGGCCGTCCGGCGTCGCCAGTGCGACGACGCCGGTCGACGCCTCCTTGTCGACGTGGAGCCCGGAGGCTGTCGTCGCGGAGGCCTCGACCTCGGCCAGCACGGGGACGAGGACGCGGGCCCCGGCGAGCGCCGCCACGACGTCGGGGAGGACGGTCCGACCGTCCCGGAGACCGGCCAGCGCTGCGTCGAGCGCAGGGTCGGCGGAACCGTCGTCGCCCGCGAAGGCCGACGTGGGCGGGAGCGCCCTGCCCGTCACGAGCGGCCTCGCCTCGCGCCGGTCACGGGCGCCCGGCGACGTCCAGCGCCTCGGGCAGCGTGAACGCGCCCGCGTAGAGCGCCTTGCCGACGATGGCCCCCTCGACCCCGACGCCGACCAGGTCCCGCAGGGCCGCGAGGTCCGCCAGGCTCGAGATGCCCCCGGAGGCGACCACGGGGGCGTCGGTGCGCTCGCAGACCTGCCGGAGCAGGTCCAGGTTCGGGCCCCGCAGGGTGCCGTCCTTGGTCACGTCGGTGACGACGTAGCGTGCGCAGCCGGCACCGTCCAGGCGCTCCAGCACCTCCCACAGGTTCCCGCCCTCGCGGGTCCAGCCCCGTGCGGCGAGGGTCGTGCCGCGGACGTCGAGGCCGACGGCGATCGCGTCCCCGTGCTCGGCGATGACCTTCGCGGTCCACTCCGGGTCCTCGAGGGCGGCCGTGCCGAGGTTGACCCGTCGGCACCCGGTCGCGAGGGCCCGCTCGAGCGAGGCGTCGTCGCGGATCCCGCCCGACAGCTCCACCTTGACGTCGAGCGCCCCGACGACCTCCGCGAGGAGCGCGGCGTTGGAGCCCCGCCCGAACGCGGCGTCGAGGTCGACCAGGTGGATCCACTCGGCGCCGCCGGACTGCCAGTCCAGCGCGGCCGCCATCGGGCTGCCGTAGGAGGTCTCGGAGCCGGCCTCGCCCTGGACGAGGCGGACCGCCTGCCCGTCGGCGACGTCCACGGCGGGCAGGAGCTCGAGTCGGGTCATGCGTCAGTGTCCTCTCAGACTCAGGACCCAGTTCTCCAGCAGCTGCGCGCCGGGGTCCCCGGACTTCTCCGGGTGGAACTGGGTGGCGGCCAGCGGGCCGTTCTCCACGGCGGCGACGAACCGTCCGCCGTGCTCGGCCCACGTCACCGCGGGGGGCGTGAAGCGTCCGCCGCCGAGCGGGCCGAAGCTCCGCGCGGCATAGGAGTGCACGAAGTAGAAGTACTGGTCCTCGACCCCGGCGAACAGCGTCGAGCCCGGGGCGGCGTCCACCGTCGACCAGCCCATGTGCGGGACGACCGGCGCGTCGAGCCGATCGACGACGCCCGGCCACTCGCCGAGGCCGTCGGTGCGCACGCCGTGCTCGTCACCGTGCTCGAACATCACCTGCATGCCCACGCAGATGCCCAGGACCGGGCGTCCACCGGCGAGCCGGCGGTCGATGATCTGGTCGCCGCGGACCTGCCGCAGGCCGGACATCACCGCGGCGAACGCGCCGACCCCGGGGACCACGAGCCCGTCGGCCTGCGTGGCGGCGTCGACGTCCGCCGTGAGCTCGACGTCGGCGCCGACCCGGGTGAGGGCGCGCACGGCCGAGCGCACGTTGCCGAAGCCGTAGTCGAGGACGACGACGCGGGGGGAGGTCACCGCGGGAGTCTAACGAGAACGCGCTCAGCCGCGCCGACGCGCCCGGGCCGCGGCGGTGAGCGTGCGCGCCGCCCGCCACCGCGACATGCCGACCGAGGTGACGACGCCCGGCAGGTCCGCCACGACGACCTGACCCAGGAGCAGCTGCTCCACCACGGCCGGGGCGCCGTCGAGCATGAGGACGGCCGAGACGTCGTCGCCGCGCGTCCCACCGGACCAGCGCGAGCCCGACATCCGGCCCCCACGGTGGACGAGGAGCACGACCATCGTGTTGGCGAGGGCCCGGGAGACGGTGGCCGCGGCGCGCTCGGGTGCCTCGCCGGCGGCGTCCCGGCAGACGGCGACCGCGCCGATGTCGGTCGGCACGACGTCGACGGCGACCTTGCCCAGCGCGCAGGCCGCCGCGAGCGGCTCGGCGTGCGCGACCTGGGTGAGGAGCACCGCCGTCGGCGGCAGCACGGCGTCGTCCGTGCTCACAGGGCGCCCTTGGTCGACGGGATCCCCTCCACCCGCGGGTCCGGCGCCACGGCCGCCCGCAGCGCGCGGGCGAGCGCCTTGAACTGGGCCTCGACGATGTGGTGGGGGTCCCGCCCGGCCAGCACCCGCATGTGGATGCAGATGCCGGCGTGGTGGGCGATCGACTCCAGCACGTGCCGCGTCAGCGAGCCCGTGAAGTGCCCGCCGATGAGGTGGTACTCCTGCCCCGCCGGCTCGCCGTCGTGCACGAGGTACGGCCGCCCGGAGACGTCCACGACCGCCTGCGCCAGCGCCTCGTCGAGCGGGACGAGCGCGTCCCCGAACCGGCCGATCCCGGCCTTGTCGCCCAGCGCGACGCGCAGCGCCTCCCCGAGCGTGATCGCGACGTCCTCGACCGTGTGGTGCGCGTCGATGTGGGTGTCCCCGGTCGCCCGGACGGTCAGGTCGACCAGGGAGTGCTTGCCGAGGGCGGTGAGCATGTGGTCGTAGAAGGGGACGGAGGTCGAGATGTCCGTCCGGCCCGTCCCATCCAGGTCGAGCTCGACGAGGACGCTCGACTCCGACGTGGTGCGCTCGATGCGCGCTGTCCTGCTCACAGTCCTGCCACCTCCACCAGGGCGTCCCGGAACGCCGTCATCTCCTCCGGGGTGCCGATCGACACCCGGAGCCATCCGTCGGGACCCGTCTCCCGGATGAGCACGCCCCGGTCCAGCAGTCCCTGCCAGACGGCGCGCCGGTCCGGGAACCGCCCGAAGAGCACGAAGTTCGCGTCGCTGTCCGCCACGGTCAGCCCCCGCCCGCGCAGCCACGCGACGGTCGCGTCGCGCTCGGCCCGCAGCCCGTCGACCTGCGCCATGAGCTCGTCGGCGTGGGCGAGCGCCGCGCGCGCGACGGCCTGCGTCACGGCCGACAGGTGGTAGGGCAGGCGGACGACGCGCAGGGCGTCGACGACCGCGCGGTCCGCCACCAGGTAGCCCACGCGGGCCCCAGCCATGCCGAACGCCTTGGACATCGTGCGGCTCACCACGAGGTTCGGGTGGTCGTGCAGGAGCTCCAGGGCCGACGGCGTCCCCGCGCGCCGGAACTCCCCGTAGGCCTCGTCGACGACGACGAGGCACCCGCCGGGGACCTCGTCGGCCGCGGCCAGGACGGCCTCGATCTCGGAGCTCGGCAGCGCGGTGCCGGTCGGGTTGTTGGGACTGGCGAGCAGCACGACCGAGGGGGCGTGCTCGGCGACCTGCTGCCGGACGTGCTCCAGGTCCAGCGTGAAGTCCTCCGCGCGGCGGCCCGTCACCCACCGCGTCGAGGTGTCGCGGGCGTACTCGGGGTACAGCGAGTAGGTCGGCGCGAAGGACAGCGCCGTCCGTCCCGGACCGCCGAAGGCCTGGAGGAGGTGCAGCATGATCTCGTTGGAGCCGTTGGCGGCCCAGACGTGCTCGACCGGGGGACGCACCCCCGACTCGGCCTCCAGATAGGCCGCGAGGTCGGTCCGCAGCCCGAGGAACTCCCGGTCGGGGTAGCGGTTCAGCCCGCGCGCGGCCACGGCGACGGCGTCGGCGATGTCCGCGACCACGCGGTCCGACGGCGGGTACGGGTTCTCGTTGACGTTGAGCAGCACCGGCACGTCGAGCTGGGGGGCACCGTACGGCTCGAGGCCGACGAGGTCCCCGCGCAGGGGCAGGACGGCGGCGCCGGCGGGCGGCTGCGTCGCGGGCGGGCGCGTGTGCGTCGGGCTCGTCTGGGCGGTCACGCGCCCGATCGTAGCCAGCGCGGCTCAGCCCTCGCCGCGACCGCCCAGCTCGAGGACCATCCGGCCGTCCTCGGGGCGGAAGCCGATCGTGCGGAGGTAGCCCTCGGACGCCGTCATGCCGGGGGACGCGACGACCCGCCGCGTCCCGAGCGCCGCGAAGGGGCCGTCGGACCGGAACACGAACTCGCCCGGCGTGAAGTCCCGGAACGCCGGCAGCACGTAGTCCAGCAGGACCTGCTGCTCGCCCGGCGCGTCGCCCTCGCGCGCCAGCACCACGCCGACGACCTCGTCGCCGGAGCTCACGAGGAACGCGTGCCGCGCGGACGCCGCGAGCTCGTCCGCGGTCCGGCCCCGCAGGTCGGGGTTGAACGCGGCCACGTCCTCGGCGTGCCGGCGCAGGAGGTGGCGCAGGAACGGCTCGTCCGGGCCGATCGGCACGGCGTCGTAGACGCGCGGGTCGTGCCGCTGGCGCAGCAGCCGGACGATGAAGACCAGGTTGATGCCCACGAGGACGGCGTTCATCGCCACCATCGGCCAGACGCCGAGGACCGCGTTGTAGAAGACCAGCACGGCGCTCGCGGACAGGTTCAGCACGCGGAAGCGCATCACCCGGGACTGCAGCAGCGACACGATGAGGACGGCTGAGCCGAGCCAGCCGATCGCTTCCACGACCACGTGCGTTCTCCTGTCCGGTCCCGGCGTCGGCGCCGACCGCGCGATCCTACGGCGCGGCGCCCTCCCGACGTCGCCGCGTCGACGCGTCGTGCGTCGTGCGCGTCGCTTCAGCCGGCGAGCGTCTCCAGGACCCAGCCCGCGACGACGTCGCCGGAGACGTCCGGCCGCAGGATGCCGCTGTGCGTCGCCCCCGCGAGGACCTCGACCCGGACCGGGTGGTCGCCCTCGGCGAGGACCGCCTCGAAGCCGCGCGCGAACTCCTCGCCGACGAGACGGTCGGCGTCGCCCTGCAGGAGGAGGAACGGCACCTCCGGTCGCTCACCCGCGAGGAGGAGCGGGTTGCCCTCGGCCCACAGCGCCGGCGCCTCCGGCTCCGGCACGCCGAAGAGGTTCCCCGCGAGCCCACCGGTCGCGGAGACGTCGTAGGGGCCGGCCAGCCCCACGACGCCGTCGGCGGCGCGGTCCGGGTACGGGCAGGACGCGTCCTCGCCGGCCGGCGCGAGGCCGACGACGGCGGCCAGGTGCGCGCCGGCGGAGTGGCCCGCCAGCACGACCGGGACGTCGGGCACCTGCTCGGCGGCGAAGGCCACGGCGCACCGGACGTCGTCCGCGGGCACCGGCCAGCTCGTCCCGGTCGAGGACGTGCCGTAGGTGATCGTCACGGTCGCGAGGCCGGCCGACCGCAGGTGCGCCCCGAGCGGCGCCAGCGCCGACGGGTCCGCGGTGGCCCACCCGCCGCCCGGCACGAGGACGACGACGGCCGCCGGGGGGACCTCGGGCACCTCGACCGTCGCGGGCAGGCCCGCCAGGTACTCCCCCGGCCCCGGGTCGGCCTCGGGACGCGGGGGCGCGCCGGTGGGCGTCGGCGTCGGGGACGTGGGTGCCGGTGTCGCCGACGGGCCGCCGGGCCCGCCGTCCGGTGTGGTCGAGGCGCTGCCGCACCCCGCCGCGAGCCCGAGCGCGAGGAGGACGGTGGGAACGGTGGGCCGGCGCACGGCGGGAGTCTGCCAGGTGGAGCCGGACCCCTCCAGGCGGCACGTCGCCACCGAGGGACCGCGGCCCGGTCCGTGTCGGAGCCGGCTGACACACTGGCGCGATGCCCTCGACCCCGCTCCCGGACACGAAAGCCGACGCCCCCGTCCTGCCGGCGGCCGCCGCCGGCGCCACCGGCGACCGGCTGCGCGAGCGCGCGAAGGAGCTGCTCCGCGCCCTCGTCGGTCGGCCCGACGCGCGGCTGCGGGAGGACCAGTGGACCGCGATCGAGGCCCTCGTGGTCGGGCGGCGACGCGCGCTCGTGGTGCAGCGGACGGGCTGGGGGAAGTCGGCGGTCTACTTCGTCGCCACCGGCCTGCTACGGGAGCGCGGGGCGGGCCCGACCGTCATCGTCTCGCCGCTGCTGGCCCTCATGCGCAACCAGGTGGAGTCCGCCCGCCGGGCCGGGATCCGCGCCGAGACGATCCACTCGGCGAACACGGACGAGTGGGACGCCGTGCGGACCCGGGTCGGCGCCGGGGAGGTCGACGTGCTCCTCGTCTCGCCCGAGCGGCTCACGCACCCGGGCTTCCGGGACGAGGTCCTGCCGCACCTGGCCGCGACGACGGGACTGCTCGTCGTCGACGAGGCGCACTGCATCTCCGACTGGGGCCACGACTTCCGACCGGACTACCGCCGCATCGCGACCCTGCTCACGGACCTCCGACCGGGCACGCCCGTCCTCGCGACGACCGCGACCGCCAACGCACGCGTGACCGCGGACGTCGCCGAGCAGCTGCGGGCCGGCCACGCCGGCGAGGTGCTCGTGCTCCGTGGAACGCTCGAGCGGGAGAGCCTGCACCTGGGCGTGCTCGAGCTGCCGGACCAGGCAGCCCGACTGGCGTGGTTGGCGTCGACCCTGCCCCGGCTGCCCGGCTCGGGCATCGTCTACTGCCTCACCGTCGCGGCGGCGGAGCAGGTGGCCGCGCACCTACGGTCCGCGGGGATCGCGGTCCGCAGCTACACCGGACGGACCGAGCCGGCCGAGCGCGCCGCATCGGAGGAGGACCTCCTCGCGAACCGCGTCAAGGCCCTCGTCGCGACCTCGGCCCTCGGGATGGGGTTCGACAAGCCGGACCTCGGGTTCGTCGTGCACCTCGGGGCGCCGGCCTCCCCGATCAGCTACTACCAGCAGGTCGGGCGCGCCGGACGAGCCACCGAGCGGGCGGACGTCGTGCTGCTGCCGGGCCCCGAGGACCGGGCGGTGTGGGACTGGTTCGCCGCCCAGGCCTTCCCCGCCCAGGACCAGGTCCGGGCGACCCTGGACGCACTCGCAGCGGCCGGCCGGCCCCTGTCCACGGCTGCGCTGGAGCCCCGCGTGGACCTGCGGCGGTCGCGTCTGGAGCTCCTGCTCAAGGTGCTCGACGTCGACGGCGCCGTGCGCCGCGTCCCGGGCGGCTGGGTCACGACGGGACAGCCGTGGTCCTACGACGCCGAGCGCTACGCCCGTGTGGAGGCGGCCCGGACCGCTGAGCAGCGGCTGATGACGGACTACGTCACGACGCCGCGCTGCCGGATGGCGTTCCTCCGGTCCGTCCTCGACGACCCGGAGCTCGAGGACGCCGGTCGCGCCGGCCCGGACGGTGGCTGGCGGTGCGGACGGTGCGACCGCTGCGTGCCGGGCGCCCGGTGGTCGGCGCCCGACGACGACGCCGTGCGCTCGGCCCGGGAGGCGCTCGCCGTCCCCGGCGAGGAGGTCGAGCCACGACGGCAGTGGCCGACCGGCATGGCCGCCCTCGGCGTCGAGCTGTCCGGGCGGATCCGGCCGGACGAGCAGGCGGGCTCGGGACGGGCCGTCGGCCGGCTCGACGCCCTCGGCTGGGGGCCGGCACTCCGGGACGTCCTCACCGTCCAGGACGACGGGCTGCCCGTGGACGGGCTCCTGCCCGAGCCGCTGCGCCGCGCCGTCCGCGAGGTCCTCGAGGCCTGGGGACCCGAGGTGGACGGGGTCGTGGCCGTCGCCTCGGCGAGCCGCCCCGAGCTGGTCCGGCACCTCGCCGCCGGCACCGCCGGCGTCCTCGGGGTGCCCCTCGTCGGCGCGCTCGTCCCCCACGACGACGTGCCCCCAGGGCGGCACGACGTCAACTCCGCGCAGCGGCTCGCGGGCGTCGTCCGCCGCCTGGGTGTCGGGCTCGGCGACGCGGCGCTCGCCGGGCTGCCGGGGCGCCGCGTCCTGCTGGTCGACGACCGCGTGGACACCGGGTGGACGATGACCGTCGGCGCGCGGCTCCTGCGGCAGCACGGCGCGACGGAGGTGCTGCCGTTCGCCCTCGCCGTGGGCTGACCCGCGCGTCCGTCAGAACCGGGCGCGCACCGCCTCGCCGTGCGCCGGCAGGTCCTCGTCGCCGGCGAGCGCGACGAGACGGTCGGAGACCTCCGCGAGCGCCCGCTCCCCGTACTCCACGACCTGGACCGGACGCAGGAAGCTGTGCACGCCCAGGCCGCTGGAGAAGTGCGCGCACCCGCCGGTGGGCAGCACGTGGTTGGAGCCCGCCATGTAGTCCCCCAGGGACACCGGCGAGAACGGCCCGACGAAGATCGCTCCCGCGCTCGTGACCCGGTCCGCCACCGCGGCGGCGTCCGCCGTCTGGATCTCCAGGTGCTCGGCGCCGTACGCGTTGACGACCTCCAGCCCCTGCTCGAGGCCGTCGACCAGCACGATCGCCGACTGCGGGCCGGACAGTGCCGTCGCGACGCGCTCGCTGTGCTTCGTCGCGGCGACGACGCCCGGCAGGAGCGCCTCGACGGCGTCCGCCAGCTCCGCCGAGGCCGTCACCAGCACCGACGCCGACGTCGGCCCGTGCTCCGCCTGGGAGACGAGGTCGGCCGCGACGTGGCGCGGGTCCGCGGTCTCGTCCGCGAGGACGGCGATCTCCGTCGGGCCGGCCTCGGAGTCGATGCCGACGACACCGCGCACGAGCCGCTTCGCGGCCGTGACGTACTGGTTGCCCGGCCCCGTCACGACGTCCACCGGCTCGCAGAGCACCTCGCCGTCCTCCGGCGTCTGCCCTGCGGCGCCGTAGGCCAGCATGGCGACGGCCTGGGCGCCGCCGACCGCGTAGACCTCGTCCACGCCGAGCAGGTGGCACGCCGCGAGGATCGTCGGGTGCGGAAGCCCGCCGTGCTCGCGCTGCGGCGGGCTGGTCACGACGAGCGACCCCACACCGGCCTCCTGGGCCGGGACGACGTTCATGACGACGGAGGACGGGTAGACCGCCAGGCCACCCGGCACGTAGAGCCCCACCCGCCGCACCGGGAGCCAGCGCTGGCGCACCTGGGCCCCCGGGGCGACGTCGACGGTGAGGCCGTTCGGGACCTGCGCACGGTGGACGAGGCGCACGCGGCGGATCGCCTCCTCCAGCGCGGCGCGGACGGTCGGGTCGAGCGCCGCGGCGGCCTGCTCGAGCGCCGCGGCCGGGACGCGCAGGCTCTCGGGCCGCACGCCGTCGAAGCGCTCGGCGAGGTCGCGCAGGGCTGCGGCACCGCGGTGGCGCACGTCCTCGACCAGCGGGGCGACCTGGTGGAGCGCCCCCTCGACGTCCAGCTCCGGGCGGGGCAGCGTCCCGGCCAGCTCACGTGCCGAGAGGCTGCGGCCGCGCAGGTCGATGCGGGAGATCGTCGGGGAGGTCACCGTGGTCACGTCTGCCATGGTAGGCGCGCCGGCACCGGCGCGGACCTCGTCGTCCGTCCGTTCTCAGACCGTCGCTGCCGCTGCGTACGGGACACTGGAGGGGTGGAACCACGGATCATCGAGGCCGAGGACGGCATCCGCCTCGGTCAGCTGCTCAAGCTCGCCGGGATCGCCGAGAGCGGGGGCCACGCGCGGGCCCTCCTCGAGGAGGACGAGGTCACGGTGAACGGCGAGACGGAGACCCGCCGGGGGCGGCGGATCCTCCGCGGCGACGTGGTGGTCGTGGCCCTGCCGGGCGGTGACGAGACGGTCCGTCTGGCCTGACGCCGCGCCAGGCCCGACCGGGGGCGCCGACTTTCGCTCCGGTGCAGGCGGCTCGGGCCCGACGGTCGGCCGAACCGCTCACCGCGTCATGTAGGCGGAACCCATGACGCGGTCGACGGTGAGCCGCAGGACGACGCGGCGCGGGTCCTCCGTCAGCGTGCGGTACCGCACGGCGTAGCGGCGCATCGCCTCGTGGACCTCGTCCTGGTCGCGGGCGACGGCGATCGTCCCCTCGAACGTGAGCCACCGGCCGCCGTCGACCTGGCACACCGCCGCGCGCGACGTCCCCCCGTCCGCGGTCGCCGCCTCGATGTTGCGGACCTTCGCCGACGTGTGGCGGGTGGTGATCCGGATGACCCCCTGCCCGGCGTCCCAGGTGAAGCCGACGGGCACGACGTGCGGGGTCCCGTCCGGCCGGGTCGTCGTCAGCGTCGCGAGGTGCCGTTCGGTGACGAAGACGTGCTGCTCCGGCGTCAGGTGGATCATCACACCGCCAGGCAGGCCGGGCCGAGGAGCGCCTTGAGGTCGCCGAAGAGCGCGGGCGACCGCTCGATGCGCAGGCTCTCCTCCAGCCGCATGACCGTCGAACGGCCGGGCTGGGTCAGGCGCAGGTGGACCTCCGTCACCCCGGGGTGCGTCGAGAGGATCTCCCGCAGGCGCTCGACGACCGGGGGCGTGCAGCGCGAGACCGGCAGCGTGATCGTCACCGGCGCCGTCTCCACGGCCGACACGTCGGGGAGGGAGACCTCGACCGCCTGGAGCTGCACCGTCTCGTCGCGGCGCCGGACCCGGCCGCGGAGCGTGACCACGGCGTCCTCCGCGAGGACCGTCGAGTACGCCAGGTAGGTCTCGCCGAAGAACATGACCTCGACGGAGCCGTCCATGTCCTCGAGCGTGACCGCCGCCCAGGGGTTGCCGTTCTTGGACATCTTGCGCTGCAGCGAGGTCACCAGGCCGCACACCGTGACCATCGAGCCCTCGGCGCGGGCGTCGTCGGCCATGAGGGTCGCGATGGAGCAGTCCGCGGTCGAGGCGAGGACGTGCTCGAGGCCGGACAGCGGGTGGTCGGAGACGTACAGGCCGAGCATCTCCCGCTCGAACGCCAGACGCTGCTTCTTGTCCCAGTCCGGCACGTCCGGGACCTCGACGCTGAAGGACAGGCCGTCGTCGCCGTCGCCGCCGAGGCCCGCGAACAGGTCGAACTGGCCCTCCGCCTCGCGCCGCTTCACGCCGACGACCGCGTCGACCGCCTGTTCGTGGACCAGCAGCAGCGCCCTGCGGCTCGGCGCGAGCAGGTCGAAGGCCCCGGACTTGATGAGCGACTCGATGGTGCGCTTGTTGCACACCACCGCCGGCACCTTGTCGAGGAAGTCCTGGAAGGAGGTGAAGGCGCCCTTCTCCTCCCGCGCCGCGACGATCGCGTCGACGACGTTCGCGCCGACGTTGCGGACGGCGGCCAGGCCGAACCGGATGTCACGGCCGACGGCGGTGAAGTTCGCCGCGGAGGAGTTGACGTCCGGCGGCAGGACCGTGATGCCCATCCGGCGGCACTCGCCGAGGTACAGCGCCGACTTGTCCTTGTCGTCGCGCACGCTCGTGAGCAGCGCCGCCATGTACTCGGTGGGGTAGTTCGCCTTGAGGTAGCCGGTCCAGTACGACACGACCCCGTACGCGGCGGAGTGCGCCTTGTTGAAGGCGTACCCGGCGAAGGGCACGAGCGTGTCCCAGACGGCCTGGATCGCCCCGTCGGAGTACCCGCGCTCGCGCATGCCCGCCTGGAAGGGCACGAACTCCTTGTCGAGGATCTCCTTCTTCTTCTTGCCCATGGCGCGGCGCAGCAGGTCCGCCTGGCCGAGCGTGTAACCGGCGAGGATCTGGGCGGCGCGCTGCACCTGCTCCTGGTACACGATGAGGCCGTACGTCTCGTCCAGGACCTCGGCCAGCGGCTCCTCGAGCTCCGGGTGGATCGGGACGATCTTCTGCAGGCCGTTCTTGCGCAGCGCGTAGTTCGTGTGCGAGTTCATGCCCATCGGACCCGGGCGGTACAGGGCGATGACGGCGGAGATGTCCTCGAAGTTGTCCGGCCGCATCTGGCGCAGGAGGGACCGCATCGGTCCGCCGTCGAGCTGGAACACGCCCAGGGTGTCCCCGCGGCCCAGGAGCTCGTAGGTGGGACGGTCGTCCAGCGGCAGGGACTCGATCTCGATCGGCGGCTTGCCGTTGGCCTCGATGTTGACGAGGGCGTCGTCGAGGATCGTGAGGTTGCGCAGCCCCAGGAAGTCCATCTTGATGAGGCCCAGGCCTTCGCAGGTCGGGTAGTCGAACTGCGTGATGATGGCGCCGTCCTGGGGGCGCTTCATGATCGGGATGATGTCGATGAGCGGCTCGCTCGACATGATGACGCCCGCGGCGTGCACGCCCCACTGGCGTTTCAGGCCCTCGATCCCCTGGGCCAGCTCGACGACGCGCTGGGCGTCCGGGTCCGTCGCGTGCAGCTGGCGGAACTCCTCGGCCTCCGCGTACCGCGGGTCCTTCGGGTCGAAGATGCCGGCCAGGGAGATGTCCTTGCCCATGACGGCCGGCGGCATGGCCTTGGTGAGCTTCTCCCCCATCGCGAAGGGGAAGTCCAGCAGCCGCGAGGAGTCCTTGAGCGCCTGCTTGGCCTTGATCGTGCCGTAGGTGACGATCTGCGCGACACGCTCGGAGCCGTACTTCTCCGTGACGTAGCGGATGACCTCGCCGCGGCGGCGCTCGTCGAAGTCGATGTCGACATCGGGCATCGAGACGCGCTCGGGGTTGAGGAAGCGCTCGAAGATGAGGCCGTGCTCGAGCGGGTCGAGCTCGGTGATGCCCATCGCGTAGGAGGCCATGGACCCGGCGGCGGAACCTCGACCGGGCCCGACCCGGATGCCGTTGTCCTTCGCCCAGTTGATGAAGTCCGCCACGACGAGGAAGTACCCCGGGAAGCCCATCTGGGTGATGACGCCGACCTCGTAGTCCGCCTGCTTGCGGACGGCGTCCGGGATGCCCCCCGGGTACCGCTGGTGCAGACCACGCTCCACCTCCTTGACGAACCAGCTCGTCTCGTCCTCGCCCGCGGGGACGGGGAAGCGGGGCATGTAGTTCGCGCCCGTGTCGAAGGAGACCTCGCAGCGCTCGGCGATGACGAGCGTGTTGTCGCACGCCTCCGGCAGCTCGCGCCACACCTCGCGCATCTCCTGGGCGGACTTCACGTAGTACCCGTCGCCGTCGAAGGTGAACCGGTCCGGGTCCGTCAGCCGCGACCCCGAGTTGATCGACAGCAGGGCGTCCTGGAACGTCGCGTCCTCGCGCTTGGTGTAGTGCAGGTCGTTCGTCGCCACGAGCGGGGCCCCGAGCGCCTCCGCCAGACGCAGCAGGTCCTTCTGGACGCGGCGCTCGATGTCGATCCCGTGGTCCATGAGCTCGACGTAGAAGTTCTCGCGGCCGAAGATGTCCTGCAGCTCACCCCCGGCGCGCACCGCCTCGTCCCAGTGCCCGAGCCGCAGGCGCGTCTGGATCTCCCCCGACGGGCAGCCCGAGGACACGATGAGGCCCTCGGAGTACGTCTGCAGCAGCTCGCGGTCCATGCGTGGCCACTTGCCCATCTGGCCGTCGAGGGACGCCAGGGAGCTCGCCCGGAAGAGGTTGTGCAGCCCGGTGTTGTCCCGCGCCCACATCGTCATGTGCGTGTACGCGCCGCGCGCCGAGACGTCGTCGTCCTTCTGGTGCGCCTCGCCCCACCGCACGAGGGACCGGTCGAAGCGGCTCGTGCCCGGCGTGACGTACGCCTCGACGCCGAGGATCGGCTTGATGCCGGCCGACCGCGCCTTGCTCCAGAACTCGTAGGCGCCGAAGAGGTAGCCGTGGTCCGTGGTCGCCATCGCCGTCTGACCGAGCCGGGCCGCCTCGGCGAAGAGCTGGTCGAGCTTGGCGGCACCGTCGAGCATCGAGTACTCGGTGTGCACGTGGAGGTGGACGAAGTCCGATCCAGGTGCCGACATGGAGGGAAGTCTAGGCGGCGGGACCGACACGTCCGGCCAAGGCCGCGGCCGGCACCGCGTCCGTCCAGGCAGCCCCGCCCGCACCCGGCGTGTCGGTCAGCGGTGCCCCTGCGACAGGACGTCCCACGCGTGCGCGAGGTCCTCCGGGTACGTGCTCGTCAGCTCGAGGCGCTCCCCTGTGGTCGGGTGCGCGAAGGCGAGCCGCATGGCGTGCAGCCACTGCCGCGACAGGCCCAGCCGCGCCGCCATCGTCGGGTCCGCGCCGTACGTGACGTCCCCGACGCACGGGTGGCGCAGCGCCGCCATGTGGACGCGGATCTGGTGCGTGCGCCCGGTCTCCAGGTGCACCTCGACCAACGAGGCCTGCGGGACCATCTCGAGGACCTCGTAGTGGGTCACCGACGGCTTGCCGTCCGCCGTGACCGCGAACCTGTAGTCGGCCGAGGGGTGCCGGCCGATGGGCGCGTCGACCGTGCCCGTCGTCGGGGCCGGGTGGCCCTGCACCACGGCGTGGTACACCTTGTCGACCGTCCGCTCCTTGAAGGCGCGCTTGAGCACGGAGTAGGCGTGCTCGCTCTTGGCCACCACCATGAGGCCGGAGGTGCCGACGTCCAGGCGGTGCACGATGCCCTGGCGCTCCGCGGCGCCCGACGTCGCGACCCGGAAGCCCGCGGCCGCCAGCGCGCCGACGACGGTCGGCCCGGTCCAGCCGGGCGACGGGTGGGCCGCCACGCCCACCGGCTTGTCGACGACGACGACGTCCGCGTCCTCGTGCACGATCCGCATGCCCGGGACCGGCTCCGCAGGCGCGACGGGCGCGGCGGGCGCGTCGAGCGCGGACACGTCGACCTCGAGCCAGGCGCCGCCCAGCAGCCGGTCGGACTTGCCGACCACACGGCCGTCGACGGCGACCGCCCCCGCGCCCGCGAGCTCGGCCGCCCGGGTCCGGGACACCCCCAGCAGCCGCGACAGCGCGGCGTCCACGCGCTCACCCGCGAGCCCGTCCGGGACGGGCATCGACCGGGTGCTCACGGCGCCTCGCGCCGCCCGGCCGGGTCGCCGTCCGGGGCGCTGCCGGACGCCCGGTCCGCGGTGTCACCGGGCGCGGTGTCGGGCGCGGTGTCGGGCGCGGTGTCGGGCGCAGCGTCGTCGGGCGCGATGCCGTCCGGCGCGCCGGCGGTGCCCTCGCCGTCCCCCGCAGCCTCGGCGGCCTGGCCCGTCGACTCCTGGTCGGACCCCTCACGGGTGCCGTCGACGGCGATCCCACGCAGCGACAGCAGGATGATCAGACCTGCCGCGGCGACGATGGCGATGTCGGCCACGTTGCCGACGAACAGGTTGCCGTAGGCGATGAAGTCGACGACGTGGCCGACCGCGAACCCGGGTTCGCGCACGAGGCGGTCGATGAGATTGCCGACCGCACCGCCGAGGAGCAGCCCGAGCGCGACGGCCCAGGTCCGGGAGCCGAGGCGCGCGGAGATCCGCACCACGACGATGCTGACGCCGACGGCGGCGAGGGTGAACACCCAGGTCATCCCGGTGGCGATGCTCAGTGCAGCACCCGGGTTGTACAGGAGGGTCAGGCCGAGCAGGTCCCCGACGAGGGGGATCCGCTCACCCTCGGTGAAGGTGGCGACGGCCCAGATCTTCGTGAGCTGGTCGACGACCAGAACGAGGAGCGCGACGGCAGCGAGCAGGGTGACGAGAGGACGTCCGGGGCGCACGGCTCAGCGACGCTCCTGGCGCGCCTTGCAGGTGACGCAGAGCGTCGCGCGCGGGAAGGCCTGCAGGCGGGCCTTCCCGATCGCCTGGCCGCACGACTCGCACGTGCCGAAGCCGGCGGCGCCGAGACGCTCGAGAGCATGCAGGTGCTGGGCGAGCAGGTCGCGCGTGTTGTTCACGAGGGTGAGCTCCTGCTCGCGCTCCAGGGCGCTGGAGCCGGAGTCCGCCTGGTCGTCCCCGGCTCCCTCTCCGGAGTTGCGCAGCAGGGACGAGAGCTCGGCGTCGGCCGCGGCGAGCTCGGCACGCAGCCGCTCCACCTCGACCGTGATCTCCTCGGCGATCTCCTGCACCTGGGCGACGGTCCAGGGCTCCTCGCCCTCGCGGACCGGGAAGGAGTCGACGACGTCGGCGAGCCGCCGCGCGTCGGGGACGGCCGTCACCCGGGTCAGGCCGGCCGCATCGTCGATCGCCATGGTGCTCCTCGGTGTGAAGGTCACGCGAGAGTAGACCCTGCGTGCCGCACGCACAACGCACCACACCGGGGACCGGTGTGGTGCGTTGTCGTGCTCGGGGACGGGACCGCGATCGAGCCTTCCTCGCAGCGCGGACCGTCCGGTCAGCCGTTGTACTGCAGGCCCTGCTCGCCCTGCCCGCCCTGGCGCGGGGCCACGCTGGCGCCGCGGGCGTCGATGTCGCCCAGCAGGTTCTCCAGGTAGCTCTTCAGGCGCGTGCGGTAGTCGCGCTCGAACACCCGGAGCTCGTCGATCTTCCGCTCGAGGAGGCTGCGCTCCTGCTCCAGCGCGGTGAGCGTCCGGTTCGAGGTCTCCTCGGCCTCGCGCACGATCCGCGTCGCCTGGGCCTTCGCCTCGCCGATGATCCGCTCACCCTCCTCCTGGCCGCTGCGCACGTAGTCGTCGTGCAGCTTCTGCGCCAGCTGGAGCATGCCGGTGGCGGACTCGGGCTCGCTGATGCGCTGCTGCGACGGCGCCGCTGCCTGGACCGGTGCGGGGGCGGGAGCCGGGGCCGGAGCGGGAGCCGGGGTCGGCTCGGGAGCCCGGACGGGCTCCGGCTTGGCCTCGGGCGCCGGCTGCGCAGGCGCGGCACCGGCACGGGACAGCTCCGCGACGCGGCGCTCGGCGGCGGCGAGCTTGGTCTTGAGGTCCTCGTTCTCGGCGGTGACCGCGCGCAGCGTGTTGACGACCTCGTCGAGGAAGTCGTCCACCTCGTCCTGGTCGTAGCCCTCGCGGAACTTGGTCGCCTGGAACTTCTTGTTCAGGACGTCGTCTGCCGTCAGCAGAGCCATGCTGTCACCTCGGTTGTTCGTGCTGGTCGGGCCCGGCAGTCCGCCGACCGCCTCGCCTCACGGTAGCGGAGATCGCCCGGCGTGCACGCCGCCCGGTGGCGCGTCCTCCCCGGCGTGTCGGAGGGCTCGGCCGGCCTCGGGCACCGCGCCGCACCGCGCGTCACAGGCGTGCGGCGAGTCCCTGCAGGACGTTGAAGAGGATCGACGTCGCGAAGAAGACGATGAGGAACGCCAGGTCCAGCCGGATGCTGCCCAGCGACAGAGGCGGGACGACGCGGCGGACCGCCCGCAGCGGCGGGTCCGTGATCGTGTACGTGACCTCGGCGACGACGAGGACGATGCCGCGCGGCCGCCACTCCCTCGCGAACACCTGGACCCAGTCCAGCGCCAGCCGGACGAAGAGCAGGACCAGGAAGAGGAAGACGACGAACGCGAGGACGCCGAAGACGAGGCCCACCGTCAGCTCTGGTTGTAGAAGCCGGACCGGTCGTCGGACGCCGTGACCTGCTCCTCGCCGGCGACCTCGACGTGCTCGGGCGAGAGCAGGAACACCTTGGAGGTGACCCGCTCGATCGCGCCGTGCAGGCCGAAGATGAGCCCCGCCGAGAAGTCCACGAGCCGCTTGGCGTCGGCGTCCGTCATCTCCGACAGGTTCATGATCACCGGCGTGCCGGACCGGAAGGCCTCGCCGATGACCCGTGCGTCGTTGTAGGAGCGGGGGTGGATCGTCGTGATCCGCCGCAGCTCCGAGGCGGGGGCCACGGGCGCCGGGTGCGGCGCGCGCCGCAGCGGGGTGACCTCGGCCTGGTACTCGTGGGCCACGTCGTACTCCTCGGCGTCGAGGTGCTCGTCGTACTCGTCGACGTGCGCCTGCGGGTGACCGGCACGCTCGTAGCCTCGCTCGTAGCCGGCCTCGCGGTCCTCCTCGGCCAGGCCGAGGTACAGCATCGTCTTGCGCAGCGCTCCGGCCACGAGGCCTCCATCCCACCGACTACCGCTCCGGTGGACCGCTGCCGCCGACCTCCACGGGGAGGCCGCCGCACCGCGATCCGGTCGCCGTCACGCTAACCCAGGCCCGGGCCGACGCCGACGACGACACGCCGCAGGCCACGGCACCGGGTCGCCACCCACGTCACAGCAGCCGGACCGCTGCCGCCAGGCGCCCGACGGCGCGTCGCGGGGCGCCGTCCGGGAGGCGCCCGCCCGTCGCGGCGCGGTGCGAGAACCACCGGCCGTCCTCGATGGTGCAGCCCTCGTGGCGCACGACGTCGCGAACCCCGCGGCGGTCGAGCTCGTGCGCGACGCCCGCCGGGAGGTCGAGCGCGGGCGTGCCCCAGGACGTGGTCGACGACGTGCCGGGGACCGCGGCCTCGACCTCGTCGCGAAGGGAGCCGGGCACCTCGTAGCACCGGCCGCACGCGGCCGGCCCGACGACGGCCCGGAGGCGGCCGGGCTCCGCACCCAGGTCGACCATCGCCGCGACGGCCGCGCCGACGACGCCGTCCACCAGGCCGCGCCGACCCGCGTGGGCGACCGCCACGACCCCGGCGGCCGGGTCGGCCAGGAGCACGGGCACGCAGTCCGCGACCACCACCGCGACCGCGACGTCCCGGCGACGCGTCACGAGCGCATCGGCGACCGCGAGGACGTCACCGACCCGCACGACGTCGTCCGCGGTCACGCTGGAGGCGCCGTCGGCGGGATCCGCGTCGACGCCCTCGGCGCCGGCCTCGCCGACGACGTGCACGGCCACACCGTGGACCTGCCGCGCGTACCGGACCGGCACGCCCAGGACGGCCGCGAGGCGGGCCCGGGCCCCGGCGACCTGGACCGGGTCGTCCCCGACCCGATCCCCGACGTTGCCCGTGGCCGTCGTGGTGAGCACCGCACGGACGCCCCGCCCGAGGTCGACGGGGACCACCGGCGGGGCGCCCGTGACGGTCACGGGGTGTTCTTGAGGAAGTCCGGCAGGTCCAGGTCGTCCGTCCGGCGCGACGGACGGTCCTCGAACACCCGGGGGACGTCGACGTGCCCGGTCTCGGACGCGTGCGCCGGTCCCGGCTCCCGCTCCTCGCCGAGGAACGACGGGGCCGCCTCGCGCTCCGGTGACGCCTCGCCGACGGGCGTCGGGCGCCGCTCCGGCGTCGGGGCCGGTGCGTCGGCGCCGCGCCACGGCTCCTGACCGATGGACGGGCTCGGCACCGAGGGCGGCAGGTCGGCGGCCGCGGGACGCGCCGGGTGCTGCTCCGGGGCGGACGACCGGCCGCTGACCTGGCCGAGGGCGCGGGTGTCGACACGCTGGGTCGGCGAGCCGCTGTCGAAGCCGGCCGCGATGACCGTGACGCGCACCTCGTCGCCGAGCGCGTCGTCGATGACCGCCCCGAAGATGATGTTGGCCTCGGGGTGCGCGGCCTCCTGGACCAGCCGCGCAGCCTCGTTGATCTCGAACAGCCCCAGGTCGGAGCCACCCTGGATCGACAGCAGGACGCCGTGCGCGCCGTCGATGCTCGCCTCGAGCAGCGGCGAGGAGATCGCGAGCTCCGCCGCCTGGACCGCACGATCGTCACCGCGGGCGGACCCGATGCCCATGAGCGCGGAGCCCGCCCCCTGCATGACGCTCTTGACGTCGGCGAAGTCGAGGTTGATGAGCCCGGGCGTCGTGATGAGGTCCGTGATGCCCTGCACGCCGGACAGCAGCACCTGGTCCGCGGAGTGGAAGGCGTCCAGCACGGACACGGACCGGTCGGAGATCGACAGCAGCCGGTCGTTGGGGATGACGATGAGCGTGTCGACCTCGGCGCGCAGCGCCTCGATGCCGGTCTCCGCCTGCAGCGACCGACGCCTGCCCTCGAACGTGAACGGCCGGGTCACCACGCCGATGGTCAGCGCGCCCAGCGAGCGCGCGATGCGTGCCACGACCGGCGCCCCGCCGGTGCGGACCCGGAGGTCGGCCGCAACGCCGCGG
>NZ_CAMPHH010000010.1 GCF_946885855.1 uncultured Actinotalea sp.
CTTCACGAATACCAGCGCCACCGGGGACGCTGGGGGGGCGTGGCGGGCCGACGGCTGGCGGCTGGGCGAGCCCGTCCCGGTGCGCTCGGCCTACGCCCTGCCCGACGGCACCGTGGTCGAGGTCGCGGTCCGGGCGACGGCCGGGCCCGACGGCGCCGCGGCAGGCGGCGCGGAGCCCGACGACCAGGGCCCCTGCACGGTCACCCTCGACGACGACGCCCCGGTGCGCGCCGGCCTCGGGCACCGCGACGGGGCCGCCGCCACGCTGGACCTCGACGGGGTGGTCCGGCCGGTCCGGATCGCCGTCGACGGCGCGACGACGTGGGTCGGCCTGGACGGCGCCGCCGTCGCGGTCCGGCGCCTGGACCGCGCCGAGCGCCTCGCCGCGCAGCTCGCCGCCGCGGGTCGCACCGAGGCCGGCGGCGCCCCGGAGGTCCGCTCCCCCATGCCGGGCACGGTCGTGGCGACCCACGTGGAGTCCGGCGACCGCGTCACCGCGGGGCAGGCGCTGCTCACGGTGGAGGCGATGAAGATGGAGCACAGGCTTGCCGCGACGACCGACGGCATCGTCACCCTGACGGCCCGACCGGCCGACCGGGTGGCACTCGACCAGGTGGTGGCGACGATCGCCGCCGACCCCCACGAAGGGACTCGATGATGAGCCACGACCTCGACCTCACGCCCGAGCAGCACGCCCTCGCGGACACGGTCCGCGAGTTCGCCGACCAGGTCGTCGCGCCCGCCGCGTACGAGTACGACACCAAGCGCGAGCTGCCCTACGACATCATCGCGGAGATGGGCCGGATGGGGCTCTTCGGGCTCCCCTTCTCCCCGGAGTACGGCGGCCAGGGCAAGACCTACGTCGAGCTGTGCCTCGCCGTCGAGCAGATCGCGCGCGTGGACCAGTCCCTCGCCGTCACGCTCGAGGCCGGCGTGGGCCTGGGCACGATGCCGATCTACCGCCGGGGCACCGAGGAGCAGAAGCAGCGGTGGGTCCCGCCGCTCGCGCGCGGGGAGGCGCTCGCCGGGTTCGGACTCACGGAGGCGGAGGCGGGCTCCGACGCCGCCGGCACGCAGACGACGGCGCGTCTCGAGGACGGCGAGTGGGTCATCAACGGGACCAAGCAGTTCATCACGAACTCCGGCTCGCAGATCACGAGCCTCATCACGGTCACCGCCGTGACCGGCGAGTCGACGCTCGTGGACGGCTCGGTGAAGAAGGAGCTCACGGCGATCATCGTCCCGGCGGGCACCCCCGGCCTCACGGTCCACCCGGCCTACGACAAGGTGGGCTGGCACACCTCCGACACGCACCCGCTGACGTTCGAGGACGTCCGGGTGCCCGAGGCCAACCTGCTCGGCGAGCGGGGCCGCGGGTTCGCGAACTTCATCCAGAGCCTGGACGAGGGCCGCGTCGCCTTCGCGGCGCTGTGCACGGGCGCGGCGCAGGGCTGCCTGGAGGAGGCGATCCGCTACGCGAAGAAGCGCCAGGTGTTCGGCCGGGCGATCGGCGACAACCAGCACATCGCCTTCACCATCGCGCGGATGCAGGCCCGGACCCACTCGGCACGCCTGGCGACGTACGACGCCGCCCACCGGATCGTGGCCGGCAGGCCCTTCAAGATGCAGGCGAGCCTCGCCAAGATGATCAGCAGCGAGGCGGCCATGGCCAACGCCCGCGACGCGGCGCAGATCTGGGGCGGCTACGGCTTCCTCAACGAGAACCCGGTCGCGCGGCACTACCGGGACGCCAAGGTGCTCGAGATCGGCGAGGGCACGACGGAGGTGCAGCTGATGATCATCGCGCGCGAGCTCGGGTTCGGGGCGGCGGCGTGAGCGAGACCGCGCCGGGGACGGCCGGTCCGCCGGGGGCGACGAGATCCCCGGGCGTCGCCGGCGGGGTCGACGACGCTGCCCGGGCGGTCGTCCAGCGTGGGCTGTTCTTCGAGGAGCTCGAGGTGGGGGTCCGGTACGTCCACCGCCCCGGCCGCACGCTGACCGAGGCGGACAACGTCCTCTTCTCGACGCTGACCATGAACCCCCAGCCGCTGCACCTGGACGCGGCGTGGTCGGCGACCCAGCCCTTCGGGCAGCGGCTCGTCAACTCCCTCTTCACGCTCTCGACGCTGGCGGGGCTGTCCGTCGCCCAGCTGACGCAGGGCACGATCGTCGCGAACCTCGGGTTCACCGAGGTCGCGTTCCCCCACCCGCTCTTCCACGGCGACACGCTCTACGCCGAGACCGTCGTCACCGCCAAGCGGCTCTCGCGCTCGCGGCCCGGGCAGGGCGTCGTGACGCTCGCGCACACCGGCCGCAACCAGGACGACGTCGTCGTCGCCCAGGCCACGCGCAGCGTGCTCTTCCTGTGCCGGGACGGCGTACCCGGGGACCCGGTGTGACCGGCGTCGGCGGCTTCGGGCTCGGGCCGGCGCTGCTGTTCTGCCCGGCCGACCGGCCGGAGCGGTACGCCAAGGCGGCCGACCGCGCCGACGCCGTCATCCTCGACCTCGAGGACGCCGTCGCGCCGCAGGACAAGGAGGCGGCGCGGCGGGCGCTGCTCGCCACGCCGCTGGACCCGGCGCGCACGGTGGTCCGGGTCAACGCTGTCGGCACGCCGTGGTTCGCCGACGACGTCGCCGCGCTCGCCCGGACCCGCTATCGCACCGTCATGCTCGCCAAGACGGCCTCCGCCGACGACGTCGCCGCCGTCCGCCGGGCCGGGGCGTGGGAGGTCGTGGCGCTCGTCGAGACCGCCGCGGGCGTCGTCGCCGCTCCGCGCATCGCCGCCGCCGACGGCGTCATCGCGCTGATGTGGGGTGCGGAGGACCTCGTGGCGTCCCTCGGCGGCACGTCGAGCCGACGGGACGACGGCTCCTACCGCGACGTCGCCCGCCACGCCCGGTCCGCCGTCCTCCTCGCCGCCGGCGCGCACGGACGCGCGGCGATCGACGCCGTGCACCTCGACATCGCGGACACCGACGGCCTCGCGGCCGAGGCCGCGGACGCGCGGGCCTCCGGGTTCGCGGCGACCGCGTGCATCCACCCGAGCCAGGTCGGGATCGTCCGCGCCGCGTACCGCCCCACCGCCGTCGAGGCCGAGCGCGCCCGCCGGCTGCTGGCGGCGGCCGCCGGGCACGAGGGCGTCTTCCGGTGGGAGGGGCAGATGGTCGACGGGCCCGTCCTGCGGCACGCCGAGCGGGTGCTGCGGGACGCCGGACGCTGACCGGTCCGGCGAGGCCCGCGCTCACTGGTCGTAGACGGTGACGTGGCCGTAGCGCTCGGTCGTCTCCCCGAGGTACGTCACGGCCGCGCTGACCGCGTCCTCGTCGGCGTAGGTCGTGTCCTCGATGTTCCCGAGGTGCCGCAGCAGCTCCGCGTCCGCGCCCTGGGCGCGGGCGGCGGCGACGAGCTCGTCGCGCGTGGCCGGGAAGACGACGCCCACCAGGTGGGCGTGCAGCTCGAGCGGTTCGTCCATGGCTCCTCCTCGACGGTCACCCCCAGCGTGACGCGTCCGACGGCGGCGCGCACGAGAACCGCGCGGGCCCCGGGATCCACAGGTCACCGCGGCATCCGCCCGGTCACCGCGCGCCGGCGAGCTCCCCCACCCGGACGGTGCGCAGCGCCGTCGTCCACCGGACGAGCTGGTCGAGCATCGGCTCCACGGCGGCCGTCGGGGCCTCGGTGGGCGCGAAGGTCGAGAAGTTCTCGAAGTCGGTGAACAGCGAGAGCAGCACGGCGTTGCGGACGTGCGCCACCTGCATCTCCGACAGGATCCCGCGCAGGTGCTCGACCGCCCGTGCGCCGCCCGCCGAGCCGTAGGAGACGAATCCCGCGGCCTTGTCGTTGAGCTCGGTGTAGAGGTAGTCGAGGGCGTTCTTCAGGGCGCCGGACACCGAGTGGTTGTACTCCGAGACCACGAAGACGTAGCCGTCGAACTCGGCCATCCGCGCAGCCCAGGCCTGCGCCACCGCGGACTGCCCGCCCGGGGCGAAGGCGGGAGAGGTGCCCTCGGCCCACACCGGCAGCTCGAAGTCGGCGATGTCCACGACCTCGAACTCGGCGTCGTCCCGCTGGTCGGCGATCCCCTTGACCCACCGCGCGACGTCGAGGCTCTGGCGGCCGGGACGAATGCTGCCGGTGACGATGGCGATGCGGGTCATGAGAACGGTCCTCCGGTGGGTGGTCGACGTCCGGCGGAGCACGAGCGGTCCGCCGCGGGTTCGACCACCATAACTAGATGACGCTTCAACAACATTCCCGGGGCTCGCGCACGACGCCTCTACGCACCGGGTTCTTCGGCGATCGGCCGTCCCACGGTGAGGGCGTCCCGCAGGACCGGGTCGAGCGCCCGGTAGGCCGCGTCGGGCTGCGCCCCGACCGCGTCGAGCACCGTGCTGAAGAAGCACCGGGCCGCGGCTGCCAGGACCACGTCCAGGATCTCGTCGTCCCGGAGACCCACGGACCGGACCTCGGCCAGGTGCTCCTCGGTCATCGCGGCGGCGCCGGACGCGACCCGGTCGGCGAGGCGCACGACGGCGACCTCCTCCCGGCTCAGGACCTCCTGGGGCCGCCCCTCGGCGATCGCCCGGACCGCCCCGGCGTCGAGGTGCTCCGAGGCCAGTACCCCGCCGTGCGCGAGGGAGCAGTAGCTGGACCGCAACCGCAGCGCTGCCGCGAGCGTGGCCAGCTCGTAGCGCCGCTCACCCGCCGCGGACCTCACCGCCTTGTTGAGCGTCTGCCACGCGGCGTAGACCTCCGGCCGGTGGGCGAACACGCGGGCGTACTCGGGCACGTAGCCCTTCGCGGCCAGCTCGCGCTCCATCGCCTCGGCAGTGGCAGCGGTCACCTCGCGGGGAGCCTCGATCCAGGTCATCTGCCGTCCTCCTGTCCGGGCCTCGGCCGCCTGCGGGAGACGGGCACCGCTCAGCACCGTACGCCCCGGCCTGCCCGGCGGCCACGGCCCACACCACGGGGCCGGGTCCATGATGTCCAGGGCGCCCGCCAGGGCCGATCGACCCTGTCGGGCGGGCCGGCCGGTGATCATGCTGGAGCCATGGACGCACCCGGAGGTTCGAGCGAAGCCGCAGGGACCGTCGAGGTGCCGGGCGACGCGCGGCCCGGCCTCCTCGTCGGGTACGACGGGTCCGTGGCCGCCGGTGCCGCGATCGGGGCGGGGGCCCTTCTGCTGCCCGGGAGGCACGCGACGGTCGTCCATCTCTGGACCCCGCCGTTCGCGAGCGAGCACCTCCGACGGCGCCTCTGGGCGGAGGTGAGGAACCCGGACGCCTTCTCCGCGGCGGTGGAGCGCGAGGGGCTGCGGGAAGCCGAGCGCATCGCCGGGATGGGCGTCGCGCTCGCGCGCGCCGCCGGTTGGCCGGCCGAGCCGCTCGTGGCGCGGTGCTTCGGCGACGAGGGCCTCCAGCTCGCCCGACTCACCCGGGAGACGGGTTCCGACGTGCTGCTGCTCGGCTCGCGCGGGCTCGGGGGCGCCCAGGCGCTGCTGGGCAGCGCGTCGGACACGGCGGTGCACCACGCCGACCGACCGGTCCTCGTCGTGCCCTACCCGCTCCTCTCCGACGACGCCGCCGCGCTCCCTGCCGGGCCGGTGCTCGTCGGGTGGGACGACTCGTCCGGCTCCCGACGCGCCCTGGACGCCGCACGACGCCTCTGGCCGGGCCGGGAGGTGCTCCTCGGCGTCGTCGACCAGGACGCGGACGCCGCGCCGGTGCCCGCCGACGCGCCGTCGGCGACGGTGCTCCGGCTCGACAGCGACGCGCCGGGATCGGCGACCGCTGTGGCGGCCGCCCTCGCCGCGGGTGCCCGGGCGCACGGCGCCGCGGTCGTCGCGGTGGGCTCGCGCGGCCGGTCCGCGCTGCGCGAGGTGGTCCTGGGCAGCGTCGCGATGGGCACGCTGCACCGGGCGCACCGTCCGGTCCTCGTGGTGCCCTGACCGGTTCCCGTCCGGTGCGGAGGCCCTGCTTGACTGGGGCGATGCACCTCTCGCGCGTGGTCGCCCGACGACGAGGACCCGGGCCCGCCCGCCGCCGCGTCCTGAGGCCGCGGCTGCGCGGCCTGGCGGCACTTCCGGTCGCCCTGCTCGTCACCGCGGGGTGCAGCGCCGACGCCTCCACCCCACGGTCCGGGGTCGAGACCGCCACGACGGCGGCCGACGCACCGGGACGGACCCAGAGCCCGCCGACGGAGGAGCCGACGGAGGTCGTCGTGAGCCCCGCGGCGATGACGGAGCTGGAGGAGCGGTTCGACGCCCGCCTGGGTGTCTTCGCGGTCGACACCGGGTCCGGCAAGCGGGTCGAGCACCGCGCGGACGAGCGGTTCGCCTACGCCTCGACGTTCAAGGCCCTCCTGGCGGGCGCCGTGCTGGCGGCCACGACGGACGAGCAGCTCGACGAGGTCCTGACGTTCGCCTCGTCGGACCTCGTGACCTACTCCCCGGTCACCCAGGACCGGGTGGCGACGGGGATGACTCGACGCGAGCTCGCGGACGCCGCGGTGCGGTTCAGCGACAACACCGCCGCGAACGTGCTGCTCGCGGACGTCGGCGGTCCCGAGGGGCTGGCCGCGGCCCTGCGGTCGGTGGGCGACGACGTCACCCGCCCGGTCCGGACGGAGACGGCGCTGAACGAGGCGGTGCCGGGCGACGTGCGCGACACCAGCACGCCCCGCGCCCTGGCCGGCAGCCTCCGGGCGTACGCCGTCGACGACGCCCTGGACGACACGGACCGCGCGCTGCTCACCGCGTGGCTGGAGGGCAGCACCACCGGGGACGCCCTGATCCGCGCCGGCACCCCCGACGGCTGGGTCGTCGGGGACAAGACCGGTTCCGGCGGCTACGGGACGCGCAACGACATCGCCGTCATCACCCCACCGGGCCGCGCACCCGTCGTGCTCGCCGTCCTCAGTGACAAGGGGAGGGCAGGAGCCGAGCACGACGACGCCCTCATCGCCGAGGCCACGCGCGTGGCCCTGGACGCCCTCGGCTGAGGGCCGGAGCCCGCCGTCGGAGGACGGCTACCCGGCGCGGCTGGGCAGCGTGAGGACCTGGGCGCCGTCGTCGGTGATCGCGATGGTGTGCTCGCTGTGGGCGGTCAGGCAGCCGGTCGCGCTCCGTAGGGTCCAGCCGTCCGGGTCCGTGACCAGGTCCGCGGTGTCCGCCATGACCCACGGCTCGATCGCGAGCAGGATCCCCGGGCGCAGCCGGTAGCCCCGGCCGGGACGCCCGACGTTCGGCACGTGCGGGTCCTGGTGCATCGTCGTGCCGACGCCGTGCCCGCCGAACTCGGTGCTGATCGGGTACCCCGCCGCCGACAGGGTCGAACCGATGGCGTGGGAGATGTCGCCGATCCGGGCACCCGGTCCGGCTGCGGCGATGCCTGCCCGGAGCGCGGCCTCGGTCGCCTCGATCATCGCCACGGCCCCGGGGCGCCTCTGCTCCCCCACGACGAAGCTGATGGCGGCGTCCGCCACCACGCCCTCGAGGGAGACCGCGAGGTCGAGCGACAGCAGGTCCCCGTCGGCGAGCACGTAGTCGTGCGGCTTCCCGTGGAGGACGGCGTCGTTGACCGACGTGCACACCCAGTGACCGAACGGGCCGCGTCCGAAGGACGGCGCGTAGTCGACGTAGCAGGACTCGGCACCCGCGGCGGCGATCATCTCCTTCGCCTGTCGGTCGAGGTCGAGGAGGTTCGTCCCGACACGGCTCCGCTGCCGGAGCGCCTGGAGGATGTCCGCGACCAGTACTCCGGTCGCCTCCGCACGGCGCAGCTCGCGGGGGCCCAGGATCTCGATCACAGTCACGCTCCGTCCGAGTGTCCCAATAGTTATCCCGGTAAGACTATCCCGGTATCGTGGCCGCCATGGTCCGGCTGCCCCTGACACCCGACGAGATCGAGCGCGGACGCCACCTGGGCGCCGTCCTGCGACAGGCGCGCGGGTCCCGTCCGATCCTCGAGGTCGCTCTTGCGGCCGGCGTCTCGCCCGAGACGCTGCGGAAGATCGAGACCGGACGCGTCCCGACCCCCTCGTTCTCGACCATCGCGGCGCTCGCCGGCGTCCTCGACCTCTCGCTCGACGCGGTGTGGGCGCAGGTGAGCAGGTCCGGGGCCGCGGATCACGCCGACGGCGCCCCGGGCGACCTCCGGGCGTCCTAGGCGCCCTCGAACCCCGCGTCCGGAGAGCTCGCGCGTTCACCCTCCGGAGGTCCTCGCGCACCACGCGGCCACGCGGCCACGCGGCTGACCGCTGACTCGGTCCACGATCGGTCCCCTCGAGACCGGGGCCGGTCCGGGAGCGGCCCACTGTGTCGTCCGTGCGCGGCGACCGGGGCACCGGGACGGCCTCCTGGGCTCCCTCGTCGAACACCGAACGCGCGCACGCTACGACCGGTCGTTTCGGGCATACCGCGCACGAGCGGAACCGCCGTCATCTCGACGACGCCGCGGCGCTCGCAGGAGTCCCCCGCTGCGGGGTCCTGCACCCGCGACCGACTTCGAAGATTCCGAAGTCGGTTGGTCGGCACCCGACCGTCTTCCTACGTTCCTCGTATGGCAAGCTGCCGGGCCTGCGACGGCGAGACGGATCCCTTCCTCGATCTCGGGCGTCAGCCCTTGTCCGATGCGTTCGTCCTACCCGAGGACGTGACGGAGGAGTTCACCTACCACCTCACGGTCACCTGCTGCGTTCGGTGCGGGATGGTGCAGCTCGCGGACGAGGTCCCGCGTGAGCGCATGTTCCATCAGGGGTATCCGTTCCGTACGGCGAGCTCGCGACGGATGACAGAGCACTTCCGGGCCGTGGCGGACGGGCTCGTGGCACGTTCCGGCCGCACGGACCCCTTCGTCGTGGAGATCGGCTGCAACGACGGCACGATGCTCCGTCGCCTCGCGGAGCGCGGCGTGCGGCACCTGGGCGTCGATCCCTCAGCGGACGCGGTGCGCGAGGCCGTCGGCGCCGGTGTCCAGGCGCTGTGCGCATTCTTCGAGGAGGACTGCGCCCGCCGGATCCGCGAGCAGCACGGGCCGGCCGACGTCCTCTTCGCCGCCAACACCCTGTGCCACATCCCGTACCTGGATTCGGTGCTGCGCGGTGCCCAAGCCCTGCTGGCCGACGACGGCGTGCTCGTGTTCGAGGACCCGTCGTGGGAGGACATCGTCCGTCTCGGGTCCTTCGACCAGATCTACGACGAGCATTTCTACCTCTTCTCCGCCCGCTCCGTGGACGCTCTGGCCACAGCGCACGGCTTCACCCTCGTGGACGTCGAGCACGTCGACGTCCACGGAGGTGAGCTGCGGTACACGCTTGCCCGAGCCGGTGGCCGATCCCGGGGCAGCGCGCCGCAGCAGGCGATCGCACGCGAGCGCGCGCTCGGTCTGACGGACCCGGCGACCCTCTCCCGCTTCGCCGAGCGCGTCGAGGGCAAGCGGGCGGCGCTGCTGGACCTCCTGGGCGCCGCCCGCGACGGCGGCCGGCAGGTCGCGGGCTACGCCGCGACCGCCAAGAGCGCCACGGTCCTCAACTACTGCGGCATCGGTCCCGACCTGTTGCCCTGCGTGTACGACACGACACCCGAGAAGCAGGGCCGCCTGACCCCCGGCACCCACATCCCGGTCCGGGCGTTCCCCGAACACGCCGAGGCCTTGCCGGACACCTACCTGCTCCTCGCCTGGAACCACACCGCCGAGGTGATGGCCAAGGAGTCCGCGTTCCGGGAGCGCGGGGGCCGGTGGATCCGCTACGTCCCGGACGTGGAAGTGGTCTGATGGCCGACGTGTCCGTCGCGGCGGGACGCGGGCGGGGCGCCGCCGGCACGGACGCCCTGGTCGAGTGCTCGACCTGGCTGCGCGGCCTGGAGCCGGAGCTGCACGCCACCCCGACCCGGGTCCCGCTCGACCGCCTCGACGGCTGGGTGACGGACCCGACGGCGCCCGACATCCGGCACGAGTCCGGCCGGTTCTTCCGCATCCTCGGACTCGACGTCCGCGTCGAGGCGGAGGAGGGCTGGGCCTGGACGCAGCCGATCATCGACCAGCCCGACGTCGGCATCCTCGCGATCATGGCGCGCCCGACCTCGGCAGGTCTGGAGGTGCTCCTCCAGGCCAAGCCGGAACCGGGGAACCCGACCGGGCTGCAGCTGGCGCCGACGGTGCAGGCCACCCGGAGCAACTACCTGCGCGCGCACGGCGGTCGACCGGTCCCGCTCCTGGACGTGCTCCGGGAGACCCGGCCCGCGGACGTCGTCGTCGACGTGCGTCAGTCCGAGCACGGGACCGTCTTCCTCCGCAAGCGGAACCGGAACATGGTCGTCCTGACGGACCGGCTCACCACTGCGCCGGCGCACTTCCGGTGGATGCTCCTGTCCGACCTGCACGCGCTGTTCCTCGCCGACGACCGCGTCAACATGGACACGCGCACCGTGCTCTCGTGCCTGCCGTGGGACCTCGTGGGCACCGATCCTGCCGACGACGACCCCGTGATCGCCGGGCTCGCCCGATCGGCTGACCCCGAGGCAGCCACGGTCCACTCCGGGCAGCGGCTCCTGCACTGGGTGTGCGAGGCGCGGTCGACGACCTATCTGCACTCCGTGGTGCGTCCCCTCAGCGCGCTGTCGGGCTGGGAGCGGACCGCCGACCGGCTCAGGCACGAGCAGCACGCCTGGTTCGACGTCGTCGGCGTGAGCGTCGCGGCCGCCGGCCGGGAGGTCGACTCCTGGTGCCAGCCGATGATCGAGCCCCACGCGAGCGGGCTGCTCGGACTCCTCGTGGCCCGGTTCGACGGCGTCCTGCACCTGCTCGTCCACCTCCGCCGGGAGCCGGGTCTGCTGGACGCCGCGGAGATCGCGCCGACGGTCCAGCACCGGCCCATGGAACCCGCCGACCTGGCGAACCCGACCACGCGGCTCTTCCTCGACGAGGTCCTCGAGGCAGCACCGGAGCGTGTCGTCTACGACCAGGTCCACTCCGACGAAGGAGGTCGGTTCTTCCGGTCCAGCAACAGGCACCTGGTCGTCGAGGTGGATCCGAGCTCGGACTTCGAGGAACCCGGGTACCGCTGGGTCAGCGTGCACCAGCTCGGCGAGCTGCTCCGGCACAGCCACTACGTGAACCTGCAGCTGCGCAGCCTGCTCAGCTGTCTGCAGGCGGTGGCGACGACGGGCCGCGCGCCGGCATGGCGCACCGGATGACCGGCGACGTCGTCGTCCTGGGAGGAGGGGGACTTCTCGGTAGCGCCGTGTGCCGCGCCTTCGCCCGGGTCGGCCGGACCGTGCGTGCCGTCTCGCGGTCGGGCCACGCGCCCGACGGCGTCGAGCCCGTCCGGGCTGACGTGACCCGGCGCCCGGAGCTCGAGGCCGCACTGGCCGGCGCGGGCACTGTCGTGCTTGCGGTCGCCCACCGGGCGCGCGGGGCACGCGGGTGGCGGGTGGCGGAGGGCACGTCGGAACGGGGCGTCTACGTCGACGTGTGCGCGGACGTCGCCCGGTGGGCACGCGACGCGGGCAGGGCCGTCGTCGTGCACGCCGGCACCACCACCCAGGGGACGGGCACCACGGCGTACGACGCGATGAAGAACCGGGGCGAGCAGCACGTCCTCGCCGCCCGTGGACCTGAGGTCCACGCACTAGGCCTGCGGCTGAGCACGCTCTACGGCGATCACCCGGGTGCTGCCGGCGTGGTCGCGACGATGGCGAGCGCCGCGATGCGGGGCGAGCCCCTGCACGTCTGGCACGCGGGTCGGATGACCCGGGACCTGCTCTGGTCCGAGGATGCGGCCGCTGCAGTCGTCGCGGCCGAGCAGCACGCGGCGACCCTGAGCGGCGCCTCGTGGGTCGTGGGCCATGGCACGGCGTGGGCGGTCGCGGACGTCGCGTCGACGCTCACCCGCGAGATCGCGGCGACGACCGGACGCCCTGAGGTCCCGGTCCTGTCGGTGCCCGCACCCGCGTGGGCGGAGGCAGGTGACCTCCAGGACGTGCGGGTCGACCCCTCCCCGTTCCGCCGCATCACCGGATGGCGTGCCTCGACCCCGTGGCCCGAGGGCGCACGCCGTCTCGTCGCCGCTCTCCTGCCGACCGCTCCGCTTCTCGACCCACCCTGAGGATGTGACATGTCCCCCGACCGCACCACGCAGCACCCGATCCGGGTGTGGGACTACCTGCCCGAGTACGCGGCCGAGCGTGCCGACCTGCTCGACGCGGTCGAGACCGTGCTCGGTTCCGGGCAGCTCGTGCTCGGGCCCTCGGTGGAGGCGTTCGAGCAGGAGTTCGCCGCCTACCACGGCCGCAAGCACGGCATCGGTGTCGACAACGGCACGAACGCCCTGGTCCTCGCCCTCCGTGCGGTCGGCGTCGGTCCCGGTGACGAGGTCGTCACCGTGTCGAACACCGCCGCGCCGACCGTCGTCGCGATCGAGGCCGTCGGTGCACGGGCCGTCTTCGTCGACGTCGACGAAGACACCTACCTCATGGACGTGAGCCGCCTCCGCGCGGCGGTCACCGCGCGGACCCGGTGCCTGCTGCCGGTGCACCTCTACGGGCAGGCGGTCGCGATGGAGGCCGTCACGGAGGTGGCGCGCGAGCACGGCCTCGCGGTCGTCGAGGACTGCGCGCAGGCGCACGGCGCGCGACGAAACGGCCGCGTCGTCGGCTCGATGGGCGACGCCGCCGCGTTCTCCTTCTACCCGACCAAGGTCCTCGGCGCGTACGGCGACGGCGGTGCCGTCCTCACGGACAGCGACGACGTCCACGCCTCGGTCAGGCGACAGCGCTACTACGGGATGGAGGACCGGTACTACGTCGTCAGCACCCCCGGCGGCAACTCCCGTCTGGACGAGCTCCAGGCGGAGATCCTCCGCCGCAAGCTGAAGCGCCTGGACGCCTATGTGACCGCCCGCCGCCGGATCGCCGCCGACTACGCGGCCGCGCTGGGCGACACGTCCCTCAGGCTGCCCGTCACCGCGCCCGGGAACGACCACGTCTACTACGTCTACGTCGTGCGCCATCCGGCACGCGAGGAGATCCTCGCGCGGCTCGCCGAGCGGGGCGTGGCGCTCAACGTCAGCTATCGGTGGCCGGTCCACACCATGTCCGGGTTCGCGCATCTGGCCAGCCCCGCAGGATCCCTGCCGGTCACCGAGCGGCTGGCCGACGAGATCTTCTCCCTGCCGATGTACCCGTCCCTGCCGGATGAACGCAGGTCGCTCGTCGTCGACGAGCTGCGCGCCGTGCTCGACTCGCTCGGGGCCCGCTGAGGGCTCCGGGGCCGCAGAGGGCTCCGGGGCCGCATCGGCGTGTCGCGCGCCGGTGCCAGGACGCCGCCTCAGCCTGCCCCGGCGGGCGTCCTCACAGCCCACGGGGACGAGCCGTCCGGGGCCGTGGTCAGACCCGTGCCGAAGAGGTGCAACGGGCGTGGGGACCCGGCGCGACCACCGAGAACCCGGTCCAGGACCGCGACCAGCCCTGCGGCCCCGGTACCCAGGTCGCAGGACAGCCGCAGCAGGGCGTCGCCGAGGAAGCCGGACCCGTGGGCATCCCGGACCTCGACGAGGCCGAGCGCAGGCAGATGGGCCGCCGCAGCCGCAGCGACGGCCTCGGGCGAGCTGTGCAGGGAGATAGCGACGAGCAGCTCGCCCGCCCGGCCGTGCAGCAACCCGGGGGTGAGCCGCGCCGACACCGCGCCGGCGGCCGCAACGGACTCGCAGAACCCGACGAGGTCCTGGCCCACCCCGTGCTCGAGGAGCATCTGTACGGCCAGAGCCACGCCGCCGGCCTCGGCAACCGAGCCGTTGGCGACGGGTCCTGCCCGGTGCCGCGACGCCGTGAGCCGCGCGAGGGCGTCGACGTCCGCCCGGACCGCCGCCTCGGCGGCGGTGAGCAGGACGTCGTCCCCGGTGAGGTCATGCAGTCCGAGGAGGAACAGCGCCTCGCCCGAGCGTCCCCGCAGGAGGCCGCTGAGCTGGGCGGAACGCGCCCCGTCCTCCCCCTGCGCAGCGGGACGCCCGGCGATCAACCGGTCACCAGCCTCGCGGGCGCCGGCGAGGGCGGACACGTCCCCCGTCCTCGCCGCGAACCAGGTGAGGGCGGCACCGATCCCCGCCAGGCCGGAGAACAGGCTCCGGTCCTGGACCCGCTCGACCGCCGCCGCCAGCCCCGCCGCCAGCTCCCGGGCGGGATCCGTGGCGCCCAGGCACTCCAGGGCGTAAGCGACGCCGGCGGCGCCGTCGTACAGTCCCGCCGACAGAGCCGGGGCGCGCCTCACGGCCGCGAGGAGCCAGTCCACGTGCGCCTCGGGTACCTCGACCCGTGACTCGTGCAGTGCCAGCAGCACACCTGCTGCGCCGTTCGACAGGCCCAGGCCTCCGGCGGGGTGGGCGAACTGGGCGACGTCGCCGGGGTACAGCCGGTCGTCCCGTTCGGGTGTGGCATGAGCGAGGATCCACCGCGCGATCCTCGTCCGGACGTCGGGCCAGCCGGACGGGCCGACGTCCGCGAGGCGCGGGCCGTCATCGTCCCGACCGCCCCCTTGGGGCCGTCGCTCGGCCGGCGGCCGCTCTGCTCCCACGACTCCCCTCGTGGACAGACCCGGGGCTTCGAGGTCCCGGCGCACCGCAGCCTCGAAGCCCTCCGGCAGCCGGAAGCGCGAGCGCAGGAGCTCGAGCACCTCGTCCAGCGCGCCGGGGCTCCACCCGAGCGTCATGGTGCACTCGGGGAGGAGGACGGCGAGCCGCAGGCAGCCGACGGCGTACCTGTCCAGGGCGACACCGCGGTGGCCGGACGGCGCTCGGAACCCCGGCGCCGCGAAGACCTGCGCGGCGTCCTCCTCCACGGGGGTCGCCGTCTCCAGGTCGATGAACCGCACCGAGTCGTCCTCGCGCACCAGGATGTTCCCGGGGTGAAGGTCCCCGAAGACGACGCCACGGCTGTGCATCGCAGCGACACCCCGGTCCACCTCGTCAACGATCGCGAGCATGCGGCGCGTATAGGCCTCCACTGCACCGGGTTCGGCCGAGCCGCGCAGCATCGGGTGCTGCTGCCCGATGAGGTCGACCAGACTGACCCCCTCGACGAACTCACGCGCCAGGAAGTGGTGCTCGTGCCCCCGCACGTGCGCGACGAGCTCGGGCACGACGGCGACGCCTGCGAGGCGTTCGTGGGCCCAGAGCTCGCGCCGCTGCCTCTCGACGGCGTCCCGGTCCAGCTCGTCCAGCCCCGCGAACGGCCTGGCCTCCTTGAGCAGCACCGTCCGACCTGTAGGACGGTGGACCGCCCGGTAGACCCCGCCCCCGTTGGAGAAGTACAGCGCTCGTTCGACGCTGAAGGGGAAGTCGGTCAGGACTCCCTGCCGGCGGGCTTCGAGCGCCTCGTCGAGGCAGGCCGGCACCGGAGCCCAGGCGGGTGGGCGGAAGGACGCCGTGCGACGGTCCTCGACCAGATTCCCCTCCGGGTCGCGGATGCAGTGCGTCATCCGGCCGCTCCCGTCCTGGACGACCTCGCTGACGAAGGCTCCGTAGCGCACGTAGAGCGGTCCCGACCCCCACCTGAGGTCGCTGAGGATGTACGGGCCCTGCTCGCCCTCGAGACGGGTCCCCAGCTCCCGGAGCGTCGTGCCGAGCACCTCGTCGTCCGACGGGTAGATGGTGATGAACTTGCCGCTGCCGCCCCGGTCGGCGTCCTTGGCGCTGCGCCGTCGCAGCACTGCGGGCGCGCTGAGCACCTTCAGCTGCAGCCCTCGGTCGAAGCAGTACCCCAGGACGGCGTCGAGCACCCTCTCGGCGTTGTCCGGACGGGCGGAGACGTGGATCTTCCACCCCTGGCGCACGAGGAGCACGTCCTGAGGCACCAGGTGCGTCCACTCCGGTCCGACCCGCCGCTCCCATCCGGGTGGTGGAGCCTGCTCCAGCGCCCGGAACGGACGATGGGTGAGCGCCGGTCCGAGGTCGTAGAAGGGCGTCCCGGGGTGGCAGAACGGGAGATGGTGACGGTTCACGAGATCCCCACGGCGAGGTAGGTGAGGTAGAGCCAGTGCCCGAGCCGACGTTCGCCCGCGTCGACGAGCGCGACGCCTCCGTCCGGATCGGCGCCGTCCAGGTCCACCAACCAGGCATGCGCCGGAATCGTGACGTCGCTGTCCACCACGATCGGGAGGAACGCAGCGGCAGGGACCTCGACGCGATGCTCCACCGGCCCGGTCAGGACGCCGCTCGCCTGGCTCCGGGACAGCACCACACCCGCCCGCAGGACCTCCACCGGCGCTCCCGCAGGCAGATCCGGCACCGCCACCCCTTCGGGAACCACCACGAGCGGCACACCCTCCGCCTCGACGTACGTGGCGGGGACCCGGTACGGCACCTGCACGGTCGTGAGGACGAGGCCCAACGCCCCGGCGCCGGCGGTGAGCACCGCCGCGACACGACGCCGGCGTGCGCCGTTGCGACGTCCTGCGCCGACGAGTCGCCTGACGCCCTGGACGAGCAGGGCGACGAGGTAGACCGCGGCCACGAGCAGGACCGCCAGGCCCACAGGCCCGGCACGGCTGAGGAGGGCGACGTAGAGCGCGAGGACCGACACCGCCACGTACCACGGGAACATCACGCTCGCGGCGCCGAAGGCCGTCGCCCACGACGGGACGCCGGGCCCACGGACCGGACGCCGACCGCCGAAGAGCAACCAGGCCGTGACGGACCGTGCCTGATCGATGCACAGCGTCCGCAGGTTCGGCCGGTCGAGGTGGCTCATCAGCGCGATGTACCCGTCGAGCTTCATGAGGGGGACGAGGTTCAGCACCCCGACGGCGTAACTGCCCACGGCGACGAGCAGCAGGAGGTCCCGGACGGGCCCGGGTACCGGAAGCGCCGCAGCCGCGGCGCACCCGGCACCGACCATGGCCTGCGTGACGACGCCGACGAGGGCGACGCGCACGCGCTGCACCGGCCTGGGTAGACGCCAGGCATCCGACACGTCGCAGAACATCGCCGGGGCGAGGTAGAAGAGCATCCAGCCGATCCGGCTCGGCCGACCCCCCTCCTGCAGGAGGGCCACGCCGTGCGAGAGCTCGTGCAGCGTGGTCGCCAGGCCGACGACCAGCAGCAGCACCACGAGCGACTGCCACGGCACGGGCGTGCTGAGCGCTTCGACCACGGCCTCCGCCTGGAGCACGAGGGCGACCAGCCCCACTCCGACGACCGCCAACGCAGCCGCCCAGGTCCTGGCCGACGTGATCGTCGGCAGACGGCGCGCGACCCGTTCCAGGCCAGCGCCCGGACGCACGATCGTCACCTGGAGCGACAGGGGCGGGACGAACTCCACCCGACGGTGGCGCTCCCGACGACGACGTCCGTCCTCGATGAACCCGGCCGCGTGGAGCCGGGTGACGGCGAGGTCGACGGCCTCGGCCGTCCACGGCGCACCGAGGCGCGCGGCGATCGTCGCGTGGTCGGAGCTGCCGTCCAGCCCCTCGGCGAGGCGCGCCAGGTCCACCCCGACGCGGACGTACGACCGGCCCCGGTGCATCACCCAGGGCGCGCCGGGCTCAGCCGGCGCGACGACCTCGACGCCAGGGGCGAGCGCGGGCCGGGCCCGCCACGTCGTGTCGGTCTCCCCCGGTCGCGACCGGGTCCGGGCGGGTCTCATTCCACGTCCCTCCGGCGGACCAGCGTGGCAGCCAGGGCAGCGGCACCCGTGATCCAGGCCAGGGCGACGGCGTACGCCCAGGGCAGGTCGAGCATGCCTTCCTTGCCGTCCAAGTAGATCGCCCCGAGCGCGATCGAGAACGTCCAGCTGAATGCGTCGGGTGACAGGGTGTGCAGCAAGGGCTCGACCATGAGTGTGCTGACCAGCAGCACCACGATCGTCACGACAGGGTGCCGCAGGGCCCACCCGAGCAGGCACCCCCAGAGCGCGCCGAGGATGCTCACCGCGAAGACCCCGATGAGGGTCAGCGTGAGCTCTCGGCTCGTCGTCGGCGGGACGTCGAGGACCGCGAGCGAGATCCAGGCGCTGGCAGCGGCACCGGCCACGGCCACGAGCCCATAGACGACGCCGAGACCCGCCGCCACCACGATCTTCGCGCGGAAGAGGCGTCCCCGGTCCCCGGCGAGCAGGACGCTGCGGCGCAACGTGTGCGCCGAGTGCTCCCGGGTGACCGCGAGCGCTCCGAGCAGGCTCGTGACGAGGTGCATCTGGAACCACTGCCGCGCGACGAGAGCGGTCAGGGACGCAGGGTCGGACGGTGCGGTCGTCTGCGCGGCGCCGTCGGGCGGCGAGACCTCGAGCAGACCGAACGAGTACGCGATGTAGGCGCACCACAGCACGGCGACCCCGCCGAGCACCCACCACGTCCTGCCGACCCAGAGCTTCTGCCACTCCGCGCGGATCACCCGGCCGGTCATCGCACACCTCCCGCGACGGGGGCGTCGACCAGGTCGAAGAAGGCCTCCTCGAGGCGGCGTCGCCCGCCCGTGAGGTCCTCGAGCGGCCCCGAGTACCGCACGGTCGACTGCAGGACGACGACGTCCTGGACCGTCTGCTCCACCTCGGCGAGGAGGTGGCTCGAGACGATCACCGTCCGCCCCTCTGCTGCCAGCCGGCGCAGCAGGTCCCGCAGCCAACGGATCCCGTCGGGATCCAGACCGTTCGCCGGTTCGTCGAGCACGACCACCTCGGGATCGGCCAGGAGCGCCACGGCGAGGTCCAGCCGCTGACGCATCCCGGTGGAGTAGGCGGAGACGGCCTTCCGCTCGGCTCCCCGCAGCCCGACGAGGTCGACGACCTCGCCGACGCGCGCGCGCGGCAGGTCGAGCATCGTGGCCCAGAGAGCCAGCGCCTTGGCGCCCGTGACACCAGGAGGCTGACCGTCGCCGTCGAACGTCGAGCCGACGCGACGGGGGCCGTCGGGCAGCTGGGCGTACGGCCGCCCGAGCACCGTCGCGCTCCCCGCCGTCGGGCTCGTCAGGCCGAGCGTGATCCGCAGGGCCGTCGTCTTGCCGGCCCCGTTGCGCCCGAGCAGACCCAGCACGCGTCCTGGCCTCGCCTCGAAGCTCACATCCTGCAGTGCCGTGGTGTCCCGGTACACCTTGGTCACACGATCGAGCACCACGCCGGGTACGTCGCCGTTCGTCATCTCCGCGTTCCTCCTCGTACAGGTCGGGCGGTCCTGCGGGGCGGCGGCAAGGCCGCCCCGCAGGACGTCAGGAAGGCGACGCCACGGCGTCGCCCCAAGCCCTCATCAGGTGATCGCGCTGACCGCGATCGCGCTCGCCAGGTAGGCGCCGGCGCCTGCCGTGCTCACGGCGACGCCGGCACTGAACGCCTCCCAGAAGCCGGGCGCCTCCAGGTCCTCGAGCTCCTGGAGGTCGAGCTCCAGGGGCGCGGATGCCATGTCCTGCATGTGTTCCCTCCCTTCGGTGGTCGTCTCGGTCTGAGCGGCATCGCGCTCAGGTGATCGCGCTGATGGCGAGTGCTGACCCGATGTAGGTGGCTCCGGCGCTCGCAACCACGCCGAGCGAGAACCCGATCACGTCGCCCCAACCCGGAGCCTCGAGCTCCTCCAGCTCCTGGAGGCCGAGCTCCAGCGGTGCCGTGGTGATGTCCGTGCTCATCTGTTGTCCCTCCTTCCCTTCCTGTCAGACCTGGCCCACCGGGGTGAGCACAGGTGTCCCCCCGGCCGCGGTCGCGGCCGGGACGTCCTCCGGGGGCCCGTCAGGATCCAGGCAGCCCCGCAGCAGCGCCGTCGTCTCCTCGGGCTGGACGCCGGCGAGCATCGGCAGCCCCGCGCCCCACCGTCGGTGCGTCCGCCGGGAGACCTCCTCGGCGGGCTCCGTCGCCGGGAGGGCCCGCCGGAAACCCCACCGGTCGAGCAGCGCGCGCACCCCCGCCCCCGGCTCGCTCGGCAGCCCCGGCACGCCGTCGCGCACGGCCGACCACAGGCGATCCACCCGCCGGGCGTCCCCCCACACGGGAGACGTCGAGCAGGCCTCCCACATGGCGGGCAGCAACGCCGCGACAGCCTCGGCCTTGCCGCACCCTGCCGCGCCCGCCAGCTCCGTGGCGAGGAACCAGGTCCGGCTCGCGAACGGCTCGCGGCCCTCGGTCAGCCACTGGTCGTGGCTCCGGGCGCTGAGGCGCGCGACCTCCAGCCGCAGCGCGTCATCCGTGCGCCCGTGCGTCGAGGCGGCGTCGCCGAGCTCGACGAGCCGACGGACCACCGCCTCGCAGACGCGGTCCTGGACGGGCACGTCCCCGGTGGTCCCGATGTACGGCCCGATCACCCGGGCCAGGACCTCGACGACACCGGCGGTCACCTGGTCGGCGTCCAGCCCCGACGTCGCGGCAGCATCGACCACCGCCAGGTCGGGTTGGAGGGCGTCGCCCTGGACGAGCCTCTTGCCGTCCGGGGCGGCATAGCACGCGAAACGGCTGACCTCGCTGCCGGTACCGAGCGTCGTCGGCACGGCCAGGAGCGGCACCGCCCGCGGCCCGGAAGGTGGTAGGGGTGTCCAGCCGCACCGCTCGACCTGTCCGAGGCGACGGCGCGTCGAGGGCTCCGCCAGGCACGCCGCGTGGAGCTTCGCGCGGTCGATCACGCTGCCCCCTCCCACCGCGACGACAGCGTCCGGGGCAGACCGGGCGAGCGCGGCGTCCAGCCAGGCCAAGGAGGGTTCGCCCGGACCCCGCGGCACCCTGTCGACGTCGAGACCCCGCCGCCGGAGCAGCGTCTCGACCCGCGCCGACGCGGTCGCGCGCGGGTCGGTCCACAGGCTCACGGTGTGCACCTCCCGAGCAACCAGCCACGACGGCAGCCCGCCGAGCCCGAAGAGGGTCTGCGGCTCCCGTGCAAGACGCCACGTCATGCGACCGAGCTCGCCGTGGCACGTGCCAGGTACGCGGACATCCCGGTCGCGACGGCGTCGAGCAGCTCGTCGACCTCGGCGTCGGTGTAGACGAGCGCCGGCACGAGCTGGACCCCGTGGACACCCGGCTGCACCAGGGCGCCCGCGTCGCGCACGTGCCGGACGACCACGGGGACGTCGCCGGGCGGCAGCAGCTGCCCGTCCGCGGCACGCAGGGTCAGACCCCGGAAGCAGCCACGGCCCGACGTCCCGGCGAGCCACGGCTCGTCGCCCAGCACGTCCAACCCGCGCTCGAGGGCGTCCGCCACACGCTGCCCCGCCTGGAGGACGTCGCCCTCCTCCATCCGACGGACGACCGCGCTCGCGGCAGCGCAGGTCGTCGGCGCACCGGCGTGGGTCTCGGCGTGGACCACGACCGCGTCCGCCCCCACGAGCGCCTCCGCGACGCGGTGCCCCAGCACGACCGCCGAGCCGGCGGCCGTCCCGTTCGTCAGCGCCTTGGACAGCAGCAGGAGGTCGGGCGCGCCCGGCCACTCGTCGGAAGCGAAGGCAGGGCCGGTCCGGCCGAACCCGGTCGCGACCTCGTCCGCGACGAGCAGCACGTCGTGCTCGTCGCGCAGGCGGACGAGCTCGGCGACGAACGCCGCCGAGAGCTCGACGGCCCCTGACCCCAGCACCGGTTCCACCACGATCGCCGCGACCGCGTCCGCGTACCGTGCCATGAAGGCGCGGAGCGCATCGACGTCGTTGGGCGGCACGTGCCGGACGAGCCGCGAGTCGACGCCGTAGAGCTCCTGACCGAGCTCCTCGCCCGTCAGGGCGTGTGCCCCGAACGTCAGCCCGTGGTAGCTGCCCTGCAACCCGACGACGAGCCGACGGCGCGACCGTCCGGCGATCACCTGGTACAGCCGCGCGAGCTTCATCGCGAGGTCGTTGGCCGATCCCCCGGACGTCGTGAACATGACGCGCCCGTACCGTTCCGGCCCGCACAGCCCGACGAGGGCGTCCGCCGCCGCACGCGCGTAGGTGTGCTCTCGCCGGAACAGGGGCAGGTAGGAAGCCTCGCGCAGGGCGTCCACGACGGCACGCTCCACCGCCGCGTCGCCGTAGCCGAGGTTCACGTTCCACAGACCGCTCGTCCCGCACAGGACCGTCCGCCCGCCCGTCAGCTCGACGCGTGTGCCGTGAGCCGAGACCGCCACCGACGCGTCCCGCCCGTGCTCCGACGGCGGCAGCAGGAGCGGCCAGAGCGCCGAGGCTGGGTGCCGCGTCGCAGGGGTTGTCATCGAGGCACCGCCTCGATGAGCTCGAGGGCGTGTCGCGAACGGGAGTCCGAGCGCACGGGGAGCACCCGCTCGACGGCGAACCCCGCCTGCTCCAGCTCATCGGTCAGCAGCTCCGTCCGCAGGACCCGGACCGTCGAGGTGTAGACCTCGACCGGCCCCTGGCCGTCGTCCGGCGGGAAGATCGTCACCACCCGCGCGTCCGCTCCCGGAGCCCAGTACTCGTGGACGGCCCCGCCGTCCGGTAAGGGCGTGACGACCTCGGGACCCGTCGCATCTGCGCCCTCGTGACCCACCGCCGTCGACAGGACGAAGGTGCCGTCCTTCGCTACCTCGCGTCGGACGCAGCGCATCATGCCCAGGCGCCCCCGCTCGTCGAGCAACGAGACCGAGCTCGCCCCGAGGACGACCGTGCGGAACCGCCCCCGGAGGCGGAAGGACGTCATGTCGGCGCGGACGACCCGGCACCGGCCGGCCTGGTCCCCGGGCAGCGCTGCGAGCTGCGACCTCAGGATGGCGAGCATGGGCTCGGAGAGGTCGACGGCCGTCACCCGCGCGCCCGCTGCGACCAGGGGCAGGGTGAGCCTCCCGGAACCCGCAGCCAGCTCCAGCACCGGCCCCGGCCTACGCCGGACCACGGCCAGGACCTCTCGGACCTCGGAGTGGTCGCCGCGCGCGAGGGCGTGGTAGCGCTCGGCACCGCCCGCGTCATACAGGTCGAGGACCAGCGCCCGGTCGCCGAGGGCCGCCAGCCGTTCCGCAGCCTTGCCGCGGACCCTCTCGGCGCGGGCACGCCTCGCTGCCAGCACGGCCGCAGTCGTGGCAGCGGACCCAGCGGCCGCGCTCGCCGCGGACGCCCCGATGAAGCTCACGCGACCACGCCCTCGGCTCGGGCCCCGACGACGAACCCGGCAGCCTGCAGCTGGTCGACGGCACGGTCGGCCTGCTCTTGCGTCACCCAGGCCGACGCGGCGTCCGCCGAACCCGTCGTGAGGACGGCGTCGACGGCCGGTGCGGCGTCGCGGTTCAGTCGGAACGTGCGGCCTCGGGCCGGGTCACGCAGGTATGCCGCGTCGTCGGTCCAGGACAGGACGGCCGCGGACAGGTCGTCGGCGGGCCCGTCCTCGAGGGCGAAGTCCTCGAGATCCGGGAGGAGGTGACCGCCGAAGCCCGCGACCCGCACCTCGGCGACCCCGCGGGCGGTGAGGTCACGCAGGGCGTCGATCGCGTCGAGGTACCGTCGGAGCCACGGGCGCTCGCTCAGTGCCGCGGCGCGGGTGGTCGGGTCGACGGCCGCGCCGAGGCACACCGCGCAGGAGCCGGCTTCCTGGCGGTTGAGCTCGACCCAGCGGGCCTCGAGGTCATCCAGGCCCACCGCGGCGGCACCGAGGTCCCGACCGGTGGGAGACGTCGACACCTTCCCGTCCGCGCGCACGAAGACGCGCTGGCCCGGGCCGTCCTGAGAGCTGCTCGCACCCAGTCCGGGCAGGTCCGCGAGCCGCGCGGCCGGAGCGAGGAGGAAGGGGGGGAAGTCCCCGGCCGCCCTCGCCTGGTCGGCATCGGCGAGGAACGCGCGGAAGTCCTCGTCGCCGAAGACCCGGACGAGGGTCGGTCCGATCACGGACAGGTAGGCGCTCGTGCTGTAGTCCTGGGTGAAGAGGTACAGGTCGTCCCCGAGCGTCGCCTCGCTCCCAGGCTCGTCGAGGGTGCCCTCGTACGGGACCGTGCCCGGTACCTCCGGGTCGCCCGCCGGCACCAGGACGACCGTGCCCGCCGTGACCAGGCCGGCCGCGACGACGTCGTCGAGCGCGGCGCGGTCCGCCAGGACGGCCACCCCCGCGCCGCCGCCGGCGGCCCGTCCGCCTCCGCGGCCCTCGCCCCAGACGAGGGTCGCCCGGAGAACGTCAGTGAGTGGTGGTTGCATGCAGCACCTCCGTCGTGGATCTGGTGTTCGAGGGGCGTGAGACGGCGCGGCTCGACGTCGCCCGTCCCAGGAAGGACCGTGTGATGGCCTCGGCCTCGGCCAGCGCCGCATCCACTCCGCGCACGGCGCAGCTCGCGGCGAGGTTGAGGACGATCTCGTCGACGCCCGCCGCCGCGAACCGGTCGAGGGCGTCAGCGACCTGGTCCGGGTGCCCATGGAGGAAGGCGCCGCCGTCGGCGACCGCAGCGGCCAGGTCCCGGAAGCGCGCCGGCACGCCCACACCGGCTGCTCCGAGCATCGCGCGGTAGTGCTCCTGGCGCAGGTGCCGGCCGTGCGCGGCCATGACGAGCCGCGGCAGATCCGCGTCCGGACCAGCGAGCGCGACACCGATCATGACGACGACACGGGGAGGCTCACGGTCCGCCTCCGCGGCCCCGGCACGGAGCGCCGTCGCGATCGGACCCCCGACGTAGTCGGCAGGTGTCATCCAGGTGATGGCGACGTCCGCGCACGCGCCGGCCACGTGGGCCATCGCAGGCCGGAGCACGCCGGCCCCGACCTCGACGGGAAGGGCGGCACCGCCCAGGGCCCCGTCGAACCGGACGTACTCCCCCTCGATCCGGACCGGACCACCACCGACGAGGGCTCGGACGGTGGAGAGGTACTCGCGCATCGCTGTCAGCGGGCTCCGGTAAGGCTCACCGCGCAGGGCCTGCTGGAAGGACCTCGAGCCTGGGCCGAACCCGGCCACCACCGGCTTGCCCGTGCACGCCACCAGGGACCGGGCCTGGACGGCGGCGTCGAACGGATGACGGAGCGGCGCCAGCGTCACCCCCAGGCCCGCGGGCACGGCCAGACCGGCACCCGCTGCGAGGGCGAACGCGTGAGAGGGGTCCGCGGAGGAGGTCTGTCCCTGCCATAGACGCTCCACGGGGCCCCGCCGCACGGCGCGTGCGAAGGCGAGCACCTCGTCCGTGCCCATCCCGGCGAACGGCAGGAGGTAGGAGATCCTCGTCACGCGCCGACCTCTGCTCGAGGTGCGGACACGGGTTCCACGACCACCGCGGCGGTGCCCGCGGCGTCGGTGACGACCTCGGTCAGGAGCTCCGTGAGCCGGGGCATCAGCTCGCGCATCGCCTCGGCGATCCGCGCCGCATGCTCGGCCGTCTGCGTCGCGACCGGGCTCCCGAGCGACCAGGTGCCCCCCGTTCTGCGCACCCGCAACGACTCCCACACGCGCTCCTCGGCGTCGACGACGCTGTCGATGCCGGCCTCGAGGCCTGCGCCGTCCGGGCACCAGTCGGCAGGTGACACCAACTCGCCGCGTGCGAGCAGGTCGAGGTACAGGTCGCGGGTGTCGGCCCGGTAGGCGGCGAGGAACGCCGCTGTCCGTCGTCGGTCGGTGAGAGCCCGCCAGGCCCGTCGCGCGGAGCCGACGTCGTGGAACCGCGCCAGGGTGACGTCGTGCGGGCAGTCGAGCGAGTGCTTCCGTGTGGCCGGGTCCTCCGTGATGCGGGCCGTCACCGCCGAGACCGGCGCGAAGCGGTGGCCCGCGTCGCAGAGCCGGAGCCACAGGTCCCAGTCCTCGAGCCCCTCCGGGCTCTCCCGCCACCCCCCGACCGCAGCGACGG